>CALFPI010000195.1 GCA_937919035.1 uncultured Gemmatimonadaceae bacterium | reverse complement strand
ATTTTTACGCCTGCGAGCGTCACCGATGCCCTGCGTCATGCACGCGGGGGCACGCGTCTGCGGCGGCTGCGCCAGCTGCTGCTGACCGGTGATATGCCGGGCCCAGAGTCGCCAATACCCGTCTCGGTGGACGAGTTGCCTCTGGTTGAAATCGCGGCGGGAAGATGACCGCTTGATCGGGCCGCCAGCCAAGGCCTACATTGTTAGGCCCTGTATGAGGCCTGAGCCTAAGCCTAATCCTGAGGTAGACCCGAGGTGAGAGAGCATGACTGAGCAGTCCATTGTGGGCGGGAGGACGATCTCTCTGCCCATGAGCAAAGCGTTGGAGATCAGCCTGCGCAGCCTCAAGATCCGCTTTGGCCGATCTCTGATCACGACGAGTGGCATCATTCTGGCCATCGCTTTCCTGATGTCCGTATGGAGTCAGAACGAGATCATTGGCTCGCTGCGGGCCGCCAACAAGAGCGAACTCAACCTCGCACTGCAGAAAAACGGCGTCGAGACGCTCACCGCGGAGGGGGCCGACGTCTCTGTGGAGGCACAGGCCCGACTGGCGGAAGAGAATTCCAAACAAACCTGGCTGATCAGTCTTTCCCTGCTGGTCTGTGTCGTGGGCATTGCCAATGCCATGCTGATGTCGGTAACGGAGCGATTCCGCGAGATCGGCACCATGAAGTGCCTTGGTGCACTCGACTCCTTCATCATCAAGCTGTTCCTGCTGGAATCGACATTTCAGGGGTTGGCGGGCACCATCATCGGCATTTTTGTTGGCTTGCTGATGACGCTGACACTGGCCCTGCTCGATTACGGCGCATTTGTCTTCGAATACTTCCCGGTGGGTGGTATCCTGCGGTCCGCCACGGCCGCCATCGTTTCCGGTACGCTGTTGTCGCTGATTGGTGCCATGATGCCTGCCTATAAGGCGGCAAAGATGGAACCTGTCGAAGCGATGCGGTCCGATTCCTGAGAGAGCACCGATGACAGAGACGACTACGACTCCGACGGGCGTTGCCCAGGCCGAACACAACGAGGGTGACGAAGAAAAGCGTACCGTCGTACGCACCCAGGGAGTCAAGAAGATCTACAAGATGGGGGGTATCGAGGTGCACGCCCTGCGCGGCGTCGACCTCGAGATCTATACGGGCGAATACCTGTCGATCATGGGACCGTCCGGTTCAGGGAAAAGCACATTCTTCAACATGGTCGGCGGTCTCGACAAGCCCACTGAGGGCAAGGTCTACATCGACGAAGTCGATGTGGCGCAACTGGATGCCTATGAGCTTGCGTGGCTGCGCTGCCGGAAAATCGGTTACATTTTCCAGTCCTTCAATCTGATCCCGGTGATGACGGCTCTGGAGAACGTGACGCTGCCCATGGTTTTTGCGGGTCTCACAAGTGACGAGTCACGTGACAAGGGCATGGCTCTGCTGAAAAAGGTCGGACTCGGGGAGCGCTACTCGCACAAGCCGAACGAGTTGTCCGGTGGTCAGCAGCAGCGGGTCGCTGTCGCCCGCGCCCTGGCCAACGATCCGGCGGTGGTGCTGGCCGACGAACCCACCGGCAATCTCGACCTGAAGACGGGAACCGAGATTATCGAGTTGCTGCGCGAGATGAACGAGACCCAGGGCGTCACCATCATCTCCGCCACCCACGACCACAAGATGCTCAGCGTCTCCGACCGTGTGGTATGGATCAAGGATGGTCAGAAGGAGCGCGTCGCCCTGCGCAAGGACCTTGAGATTGAGACTGTGCACGTAGAAGGGGAATAGGCACGCGATCTCGACCGGCCCCATTCTCAGAGGTTGAGGCTCACCGAGGCCCGAGCCGCTCGTGCGGCTCGGGTCGTTATCTTGTACGGAGCGGCATGTTCGACATCCTGCCAGTCTATCCGCCGATGTTCTGGGTAGCTGCAGTAACAGCGGTGCTGTTTCTCGGTGTGGCCAAAGCAGGTTTTGGCGGGGGTGCGGGGGTGATTGGCACACCGTTGATGGCTCTCACGATTCCTGTGGGGGATGCTGTGGCGCTGTTGCTGCCCCTGTTGATGTTCTGTGATCTGTTTTCCGTCTGGCACTACCGGTCGACGTTTCATCGGCGCAGTGTGGCCCTGCTGCTGCCCGGCGCCGCCGTCGGGATCGCGATCGGCACGGTGTTTTTCCGCTTCTTCCTGGACAACACGGCCATTCTGCGTCTGGGTGTGGGGGTGCTGGCGCTTGTCTTCGTCGCTTTCCATGTACTGCGGACGCTGGCGGGCAAGGCGCTGGAAGCGCGCCACCCCCATGCCACCGAGGGGGTGCTGCTGGGTGTCCTGTCCGGGTTCACCTCGACCCTGGCCCACGCCGGTGGTGCACCGGTGGCCATCTACCTGTTACCGCAGCATTTGCCCAGGCAGTTGTTCGTCGGCACGACGGTGATCATCTTCTCGGCCGTCAATGCCATGAAGGTAGCCCCCTACATCTGGCTCGATCTCTTTCATGTGGGCAATCTGGCAACAGTTGCGGTGCTGGCACCACTGACCCTGGTCGGTGTCCGCCTGGGGATCTGGCTGAACAAACGCTTCACGGATGTGTGGTTCAACCGAGTGGTGTACGCAATTTTGCTGGCGACGGGCGTCAAGCTCGTTTTCAGTTGAGTTGAGCTTGACATCATCGCAGGCCGCCTGTATTGTGAGTGCCTATGAAAATCCCAAATAACAATGATCCTGGCATTTCTCCCGGCCGTCGCTGGTGGCGCCCCTCGTCTCATCGGAGCAGGCGCGTCCACCCGTAACTGCCGGGTAGTTGCACAAACTGACGGTCCTTTTCAAGGCCGCGGGCGCCCCAAGCGTCAGCGGCTTTTGTTGTTTGCGGGTCACGGACTTCCTGGGGATCTCGCGCCACCATCATGGAGCGAGCAAAAATGAAAGCACCAGTGAACGATTCATCGGCACAGCTGCGGCCCAGCGCTGCAGAGTTCGCCGTCCTTGGGCAGGGGGGCCGGACCGTCCCCATCTATCGCGAGATTCTCGCCGATATGGATACCCCCGTATCGGCGTACATGAAGCTTCGTGCGCAGAGTGAGTACAGCTTCCTGTTTGAGAGCGTGGAAGGCGGCGAGCGCGCGGCACGATACTCGTTTCTGGGGATTCGACCGTCCCGGATCTTCCGCTCGCGCGGGCAGCAGGTGACGATTGAGGACCGCATCGGCGGCACGACAGAGTCCTTCGAAGCCGACCCACGTCAGGCTTTGCGCGACATGATGGCGCCGTACACGGCACCACCGCAACCGGGTCTGCCTCCCTTCACCGGCGGTGCTGTGGGCTATCTGGCGTATGATGGGATCCGACTTGCGGAGGACATTCCGGAGACGGCGGTCGACGATCTGGGTCTCGATGACATGGTCTACGCGTTGTACGAGACGGTTGTCGCCTTCGACAATCTGCGCCACACGATTCTCATCATCGCCAATGCGCGTCTGGGGCAGGGCCTGTCTGCCGACGAGGCATACGCCGATGCTACCGGGCGCATTGACGAGGTCGCCGCCCTGCTCGCCGAGTCTGCAGCCCTGCCGGGGCTTGGTGCCGCCGGGGGCATGGGCAAAGTGCGCTCCAACATTTCCCGCGCCGATTACACCGAAGCTGTCGGCCGCTGCCTCGAGTATATCCGCGCTGGTGACATCTTTCAGGTTGTCTTTTCGCAGAGATTTCAGTTCGATATCGCCGGGGATCCCTTCGACATCTACCGTGTGCTGCGTACCGTCAATCCGTCACCCTACATGTTCCATATCACGCAGGGCAAGCTGCAGATTCTCGGCGCTTCCCCCGAGATCCTGGTGCGCGTGCAGGATGGCACACTCGAGGTGCGCCCCATCGCTGGGACCCGCTCCCGTGGCACCACACCGGCGGAGGATGACCGCCTTGCTGACGAGTTGCTGGCCGATGCCAAGGACTGTGCTGAGCATGTGATGCTGGTGGACCTGGGACGTAATGATGTGGGCCGTGTATCCGAGTACGACTCCGTGCACGTTACCGAAATGATGGAGGTGGAGCGCTACTCACACGTGATGCACATCGTCTCCAACGTGCGTGGGCATTTGCGTGATGACATGGATGCCATCGATGCCCTGTTCGCCTGTTACCCAGCCGGCACGTTGTCAGGAGCGCCCAAAGTTCGGGCCATGGAGGTCATTGACGAACTTGAGCCGACTCGGCGGGGGATTTATGGCGGCGCCATCGGTTACCTGGACTTCTCTGGCAATCTGGACACATGTATTGCCATCCGGACGATGGTGGTCAAGGAGGGCGTCGCCTACATCCAGGCTGGCGGCGGCATTGTCGCTGACTCCGACCCGGATGCCGAGTTTCAGGAGACGGTGAATAAGGCCATGGCCCTGCTGCGCGCCGCAGAAATGGCCAGCCGTGGCAGCGTCGTGCCCTCGCAGGAGACCATCAACGGCCTGCTGGAAGGGATGGACCCGAGTTCCCTGGAGGCGCCTCAGTGATACTCATCCTCGACAACTACGATAGCTTTACCTACAACCTCGTACAGTATATGGGCGAGCTGGGGGCCGACGTCGTCGTGCATCGCAACGACAAGATCACCTGTGCGCAGATTGCTCATCTGGCACCGGAGAAAATCGTCATCTCTCCCGGGCCCTGCACGCCGAATGAAGCGGGCATCTCTATGGAAGTCGTGGAACAGTTCGCCGGCAAAGTGCCGATCTTCGGCGTCTGCCTGGGGCACCAGTCGATCGGTCAGGTATACGGTGGCACCGTGTCTCGTGCGCCCTACATCATGCACGGCAAGACCTCCGAAATTCATCATGACGGCGAGGGGATCTACGCCGGTCTGCCCAACCCCTTCACGGCGACGCGGTATCACTCGCTGATTGTCGAGCGTGACTCTGTCCCTGAGTGCCTGCGCGTTGTCGCCGAAACGGAGGACGGCCTCGTCATGGGCCTCCGGCACCGGGATCTGGCAGTCGAAGGCGTACAGTTCCACCCCGAATCCATTCTTACGCGGCAAGGACAGCGCCTGCTTGCCAACTTCCTGGGTGTGCCACACCCGCCAACGACAGAGGTGCTACCATGATTCAGCAGGCGATTGCTGCCCTGATCGGCGGCAAAGATCTCGATCGCAAAACAGCGCATGGGGTGATGCAGCAGATCATGACGGGCGGCGCGACGGACGCGCAGATCGGTGGCTTCCTGATGGCGCTGCGGGCCAAGGGTGAGACGGTCGACGAGATCGCCGGGTTTGCTGAGGTCATGCGTGACAAGGCCACAGCAATCACAGGTGGTGGCGACAGGCTGGTCGACACGTGCGGCACGGGAGGGGATGACTCCGGTAGCTTCAACATTTCGACGACCGTTGCCTTCGTCGCAGCCGGCGCCGGCTGTGTCGTGGCCAAACATGGCAACCGGGCCATGTCGAGCAAGTGCGGTTCGGCGGACGTTCTGGCCGAACTCGGTGTCAATGTCGAGGCCACGGCGGCAACCGTAGGCAGGTGCCTCGATGAGGCGGGCATCGGGTTTCTCTTCGCCCCCGCTCTGCACGGTGCGATGAAACATGCCATCGGTCCCCGCAAGGAACTGGGCACCCGCACCGTCTTCAATGTGCTGGGGCCGCTGACCAATCCCGCCGGGGCCCGGCGCCAGCTCATCGGTGTATTCGCCCCCGAGCTGACGGAGAAGATGGCCGCCGTGCTGGGTGCGCTGGGCTCGGAGAGAGCCTTTGTCGTCCACGGCAGTGACGGCCTTGACGAGATTACCATTACCGGGCCCTCCAGGGTGAGCGAGTTGGCCAATGGCCAAGTCCGCACCTACGAGATCGAACCGGGCGACTTCGGCGTGGCCACAGCGCCGGCGGCGGCCCTGCAGGGTGGTGACGCCCAGGTGAACGCCACGATCCTGCGGGCCATTCTCGATGGGGGCAGCGGTCCGTGCACGGACGTGGTCGTGCTGAATGCGGCTGCGGCCATCACCGCAGGGGGCCTGGCGGCGAACCTGGCCGAGGGTGTGGACATGGCGCGGGCGTCCCTCTCGTCGGGCCAGGCGAAACAATCATTGACCCGCCTCATCAAGGTCAGCAACGGCTAGGTGGTATGGCGACCATTCTCCAGCAGATCGCCACCTACAAGAGGGATTTTGTCGCCCGGCGCAGGGCCGAGCAATCTCTGGCCGATGTCTGCGCCCGCGCGCAGGATACTCCGGCTCCGCGCGATTTCTCCGGCGCCCTGCGAGTGGACGGTCTGTCGCTGATTGCCGAAGTCAAGAAGGCGTCGCCATCCAAAGGGGTGATCCGTGCGGACTTCGACCCGGCGGCGATCGCCGAAGCCTATGCCGGCAACGGGGCCCGCGCGCTTTCCGTGCTCACGGACGAGGCGTACTTTCAGGGCTGCGACGAGTTCCTGCAGCTGGCCCGTAGCGCCGGTGGTATCCCGGTGCTGCGCAAGGACTTCACCATCGACCCCTACCAGATCCATGAGGCCCGACTCATCGGCGCCGACGCGATCCTGCTGATCGTGGCACTGATGGATGGCGGACAACTGGAGGATTTTCAGGGGATCGGCCGCGACTTGGGGCTTTCGGTTCTTGTCGAGGCGCATACGCTCGACGAACTCGAACGGGCGCTGGAGTCTGGTGCTGATCTCGTGGGCATCAACAATCGGGACCTGCAGACGTTTGAGACCGATCTGGATACAACCTTCCATCTGCGGCCCTACGTGCCGCCGGGTGTCACTATTGTGAGCGAGAGCGGCATCGACAGCCACGACCATGTACGGCAACTGGAAGAAGCCGGCGTTGACGCCATTCTCGTGGGGGAGTCTCTGATGCGCCAGACCGACGTAGGAGCAGCCGTACGAGGGCTGCTGCAGGGCGAGGAGGCGCGATGACGGCCAAGCCGCGCGTGTTTTCCGGCATCAAGCCGTCCGGGGATCCGCATCTGGGCAATTACCTGGGCGCGATCCGCAATTGGGTCAATGACCAGGACCGCTACGACAATTTTTTCTGTGTCGTCGATCAGCATGCCATTACCGTGGCGTACGACCCCGTGAACCTGCGGGCCAATCTGCGCCAGTTGGCGGCTCTGCTCGTGGCCTGTGGCATCGACCCGGACCGATCCTGTCTGTTCGTTCAGTCCCACGTAGCGGAGCACACGGAGCTTGCGTGGTTGCTGACCTGCACCACGCCGATGGGTTGGCTCGAGCGCATGACGCAGTTCAAGGACAAGTCTGTCGGTGGCCAGCGTGAGCGGGTGAGTGCCGGGCTGTTCACCTACCCGACCCTGATGGCGGCTGACATCCTGCTGTACGATACGCTCGTGGTGCCTGTCGGCGAAGATCAGAAGCAACACGTCGAACTGGCCCGCGACCTTGCGGCGCGCTTCAATCACCTCTACGGCGATGTCTTCACTGTTCCCGAACCGGTCATTCGAGAGGTCGGGGCCCGGGTGATGGGGCTCGACGATCCGACGAAAAAAATGTCGAAATCTGACGAAGGGGCGAACCGCACGATCGGCCTGCTGGACACGCCAAAAGCGATCCAGAAAAAGTTCGCCCGCGCCGTCACTGATTCCGAGGGCCATATTGTCTTCGATGACAACAGACCGGGGGTGACCAATCTGTTGACGATCCATCAGACCCTGTCCGGTCTCACAAAAGCAGAACTCGAGGCGCGTTTTGCCGGCCGGGGGTATGGTGATTTGAAGAAGGAACTGGGTGAGCTTGTTGCGGAGGCTCTGACGCCAATCCAGCAACGCTACATCGAACTCACCGAAGACCCGCGGACTCTCGATCAGATCCTCGCCGACGGTGCCGCTCGGGCGCAGGCGGTGGCGGCGCAGACCATGTCGCGCGTACGGCAAGCCATGGGATTGAGGTAGGATGACACAAGAATCGATGGATATCAGTGACTGGCGGGCAAAGATCGATACAGTGGATCAGATCTTGGTGGATCTGGTCAATCGACGGCTCGAATTTGCCATCGAAATCGGCAGGATCAAGCGTGCCAGTGGCCAGCAGGTGCGCGATGCAGCGCGCGAACGCGAACTGATTGAACGCCTGCAGCGCTACAATAACGGCCCCATGAGTGATGCCGCCATCAATGAATTGTTCACCCGGATCATCGCGGAGGCGCGCATCCTCGAAGGCGAGACGTCGTAGGACGAACGTGGCCTTCGAGCGTATCAGCATCATTGGCGTCGGACTGATCGGCGGTTCGTTGGGTCTGGCATTGCGGCGTATCGGCTTTGCCGGTGAGATCGTCGGCGTCAGTCGGGACGAAACGATCGCCCAGGCTGTGGCCATCGGTGCAGTGGATCGGGGCGTCGACTACGAGCACCTGGCCGACGGTGTCGGTCAGGCGGACCTGGTCTTCGTCTGTTCGCCGATCCAGCACATCATCGATACTCTGCCGGCGATCATGAGGGCCGTCGCGCCCGGCGCCCTCGTGACCGATGTGGGCAGCACGAAACGTCGAATCGGCGAAGCCGCCAGAAGCATCGGCCGCACGGACGCGTTCTTCATGGGTGGTCATCCCATGGCGGGATCGGAGAAGTCGGGCGTGACGGCCGCCGATCCGTTCCTGTTCCAGAATGCGATCTACATCCTCGTCCCGAACAGCGGTGTTCCGCAGCCACTGCATCATGACCTGCGGGATCTGATCCGCTCTGTTGGGGCGCGCGTCCTCGAGTTGACGGCCGACACACATGACAACGTCGTGGCTGCGATCAGTCACCTGCCGCAGTTGCTGGCCACCTGTCTGGTGGAGATGGTGGGCCACCTCGACGAGGCCAGTGATGAGAAGGCGTTCCTGACGTTGGCGGCGGGTGGTTTTCGTGATATGACGCGCATCGCTTCCAGTCCCTTTGCCCCGGTCTGGCGGGACATCTGCGCTACCAATCCGGACCGCATCCGGGCGATGGTCGAAAAGTATCAGCAGGCCCTGTCGCGCCTGGCTGACAGCGTCGGAGCCGACGACCTGGCGACGAGTTTCGCTTTCGCCAATCAGGTGCGCGATGGCATCCCGCGCGATACGAAGGGTTTCATTCACCGTCTGTCCGAAGTGCTTGTCGTCTGTGAAGACAAGCCAGGTGTGATTGCCGAGATCGCCACGGCCATGGCCGAAGAGGGTGTAAACATCAACGATATTGAGGTTGTGAA
>CALFPI010000194.1 GCA_937919035.1 uncultured Gemmatimonadaceae bacterium | reverse complement strand
CGGCGCCATGGCATTTCCACGGACGATTCCAGAGGGTTCAACGACCCTACCGGGTGTGGCCAATGTGGTGGCTGTGTCATCGGCCAAGGGAGGCGTGGGGAAATCGACTGTGGCGGTGAATCTGGCCCTGGCCTTTGCCCGTGACGGCGCCCGCGTGGGCCTGCTGGATGCCGATATCTACGGGCCCAGTCTCCCCGTACTCACCGGCATCCGTGAACAACCCGAAGTTCGTGACGGCGATCGCATCCAACCACTCCGGGCCCATGGATTGGCACTCATGTCCATGGGGTTCCTTGCCGGTCAGGATGCTCCCGTGGTGTGGCGGGGACCGCTGTTGGCGCAAGCGGTGCAGCAGTTCCTGCAGCAGGTCGATTGGGGTGTACTCGATATCCTCATCCTCGATCTGCCTCCAGGCACAGGGGACATTCCGCTGACGCTCAGTCAGGCGGTGGCGCTCAGTGGGGCGGTTGTTGTGACGACGCCGCAGGATGTTGCGCTGCAAGACGTGGAGCGCGGCATGGCGATGTTCGATAAGGTCGACGTCGACATCATAGGCCTCGTGGAAAACATGAGCTACTATCTCTGTCCCCATTGTGACAAGCGACACGAGATCTTTGGCAACGGTGGTGGTCGGCGCATGGCCGAACGTCTCGGCGTCGATTTTCTCGGCGAGATCCCTCTCGATGCCACAGTTCGCGAGGGCGGCGACAGGGGAGCACCCACAATGCTTGCAGAGCCCGACTCGGCTCGCGGGCAGGCTTTCTCAGCCATCGCCGCCGGTGTCCTTGCCGCGTTGGCGGGCTGAACTGAATCCTGCGCCATGCGCGGCTGGGCTCGGCGTCACTCTCTGTGGATTCTACCCTTCGGCACAACCTGCTGTGCCGCTGATCTGACGGCAGCTTTTGGTCCCGCCCACGACCTGGGTCGCTTGGGTGCCGTTGTCGTTCACGATGCGGCTCTGGCTGACATTCTCATCGTTGCCGGACGAGTCACACGCGCGCTGGCTCCGGACCTTCGGCGGTTGTACAACGACATGCAAGCCCCCAAGGGAGTGATCGCCTTCGGCACCTGTGCCTGCACCGGGGGTGCCTGGATAGGAGACGAAGTCCCCGGAGGCGCTGACCTCGTCGTTCCGGTTGATGCCTTCATTCCTGGATGCCCGCCGCCGCCGGAGTCACTGTACAATGCTCTGGCGAGTGTTGCGACACGCCTCAGCTGAGGCTTGCCGCAGTCGACGACGTCTGGCTATCTTCGACGCAGTCGTTGGGAGGCACCCGTCGGCATACAATCGCCCGCTTCGCTGCAAGCCGAATTCCTATCGAATCTTCTGACGCATCCTGCCCCGACGAGGGCGTAGAGCCAATACCGGCCCGATCGAGGACCTGGCTCGTAACCGTGCTGCTAGTGCCCCGAAATCTGGCCGATGACATCGCGGCCGAATGTTTTGACTACGGCAGTTGTGGCGTACATACCGAGGACGCCGGTGCTCAGGTGCGGCTCAACGTCTACTTCGAGGCACCCGCCGGAGAGTTGCAGACCCTCAACGCCGGGCTCATCCAGGGTCTTTCGGCGGCAGGCCTGTGGCCTGATGGTGCTCAGGTGCTACCCGGTGATGTTGAGCTTGAGCGAGACTGGAATGAGGCCTGGAAGGAATTCTATCGTCCCGTGTGGGCGACGGAGAACATTGTTGTGCACCCGCCCTGGCTGCCGGTTATGGTAGAAGCGGGACAGATGGCGATCGCCATCGATCCGGCCATGGCATTTGGCACAGGCGGACATGAATCCACTCAGTTGGCGCTGCAGGCGATAGAGCACGCCGGTTGCAGCGGTCGTCGCTGCCTGGACATTGGCACCGGATCCGGCGTACTCAGCATCGCCCTCGTGCGGCTCGGCGCACAACACGTTACTGCCGTGGACATTGATCCCGTCGTCATCGACAATGCGAAGAGGAATTTCCAGGTCAATCTTGGCGCAGAAGCGGCGCGGACGCGGTTGCTCACGGGGAGCATCGACTGTATCCGCGGTGATTCTTTCGACGTCATTGTTGCCAACATAGAGAGCTACCTTGTGCGGCCCTTGCTGCCAGCCATTGCCGCAGCGCTGCGGCCCGGGGGAGTGGCGTTGTTCTCCGGACTGCTGGAGTCTGAGAGTGAGCGCTTCACGGAGTGGCTCGCCGAGGCAGGATTGCTCGTGGGCAAGACCTGGTCGAAGAACAACTGGCTCAGCTGCTCTTCGCAGGCCTATTGCTGAAGTGCCGGCGTTCTTTGTTGAGCCAGAGGATGTTGACGGAGACCGTATGGTCCTGGTCGATGACGAGGCCCATCACGTTCGTGTTCGGCGATGTCAGGAGGGGGATGTCATCGACGTCATCGATGGCGCGGGCAGCGGCTATCTGGTGCGGATTCTGTCGATGGCACCGAAACGAGTGCAAGGGGAGATCATCGAGCACCGACCCGAGTGGGGTGAAAGCCCGGTACGTCTGCACCTTGCGGCGGCGGTGCCAAAGGGATCGCGTTTCGATCTCGTGATCGAGAAAGGCACAGAAGTCGGCGTCGCCGTTATTGTGCCGTTGCTGACGGAGCGGGGCGTGCTTCGTCCGGAGGCCGGCGGACGGCGCGCGGACCGTTGGCTCCGCCTGGCACGGGCCGCTGCCAAGCAGTGTGGCCGCAGTCGTGTACCGCAGATCATGGAGCCTCAAACATTGTCAGTGGCTGCCGATGATCTGGCCCGACAGTGTAAGTGTATGCTGGCGGCAGGTGCTTCAGGTGGCAGACTCTTGCCGCAGGCGATGCCGGGCCTCACCAGTTCGGTGGCACTCTTCGTCGGTCCAGAGGGTGGCTTTGACCCGGCGGAATGGACCTGTCTTCTGGACCACGGAGCCCACCCCTATACCTGGGGCGAGCGGACCCTGCGGGCCGAAACGGCGGCAGTTGTGCTCTCCGCACTCGTGCTTGATGCCGCAAACCGCATCGCCACACCTGAGAAGGAGGCCTGACACGTGTCTCACACCATCCTGGTCCTCAACGGCCCGAATCTGAATCTGCTGGGCACGCGCGAACCTGGCGTCTATGGCACGGTGACTCTCGCGCAGATCGAGACGCAGGTGCAGGCTGAGGCCGCCGCCCTGCATGTTGCGGTCCGTTGGCTGCAGTCCAATCACGAAGGCGTGCTGATCGACGCCATTCACGCGGCGGTGGGCACGGCATCCGGAATCGTCATCAATCCTGGCGCCTTCACCCACTACAGCATCGCCCTGCGCGATGCTGTGTCCTCCGTGGGTTTGCCCACTGTGGAGATCCACCTGTCGAATGTGCACGCCCGCGAGGCCTTTCGGCACGTTTCCGTGATCGCACCGGTTTGCCTCGGCCAGATCGCCGGCTTCGGTGCCGACAGTTACCTGTTGGGGTTGCGAGCCGTGGTGCGCCATCTGACCGGAGGAGAGATGGCGTGACCATACGTGGACTGTTGTTTCTGGTATCTCTGCTACTGGCGGCGGGTGCCGCTCGCGGGCAGTCCGTCTACGAAGTGGACCGCGAGCAGGTCAACGTGCGCCAGGATGCCACGACGCAAAGTACTCGAGTCGGCGTCCTGCACCGTGGCGATCAGGTCGTTGAGCTCCGTCGCGTCGGGCTGTGGATGCACGTACGTATGCCTGACGGTCTGCCCGGATGGATCCATGCGCAACTGCTGCGCCAACGCATGCTGGTTGAGGGTGATGGCCTGCGCCTGAGAGCCGACCCGGCCCAGACTGGTACATCCGTGACGATGCTGTTCAGAGGGCAGCAGGTCACCCGTCTGTCGCAGAGCGGCAGTTGGACTCAGGTCGAGTTACGGGATGGCCGCAAGGGCTGGCTGGCGAGTCAGTTTGTCCGGGCCAAGTCCGAACTGGACCTGCAGGCAGAGCGTCCCGGCCCGCCGCCTGTCGCCACTGCAGAAGATCCGCCCGCCGCGCCGTCAGCGGCGACGTCCGAGCCGATGGCAGCAGCCTCTGCGGCGCCGCCCGTGGTCCAACGAGATCCATATGCTGAAGGGCTGCAACACGAAGCGGGCGGGGACCACGCCCTGGCTCTGGATCGTTTCCTTGAAGTCGTAGCTGCCGATCCGGGCCATGTTAATGCGCTCGTGCATGCCGCCCAGGGCCATGAGCGACTGGGCGAGCACGATGCGGCCCTGGAGAAACTCTACCGAGCCCTGCAGTTGACGGGTGGGCGCAAGGACATCTACCTGACGCTGAGCAGGATCTACCGGTTGCAGGCCGCTCCTGACAGTTCTGCCAAGTACCAGGCGCTCTTCCGTGGCGAAGCAATTCCCGCAGTCGCGGCTTTGGTCGACACGTCTGCTCGGGTGGAGGTGCCTTCGCCCCTGCCCAGGGGAACGGTCCTGGACGATCTGCCGAAGAAGAGAAGCAACGTCGACGACGCGGGCGGTCTTCTGTTTGACACAGTGTGGCTGCCCGTCGGCCTGGCGGGAATAGGTCTGCTCGCCCTGGCGGCTGTCGGTTGGTGGGTGGTCAGCACCTCGACACATCGCACACAGAAGGGCGCCGTCGTCGCCGGGGATCGCGGTTTCGAGAAGGTGTGGGGTGAGGAGTCACAACACGCACGCAGTGGGCGCGCCACGACTGAGGAAGAGACCGAACTCGACGGTCAAATCAATAGTCGCTGGCGGGAGCTGCGGGAGAGTGCTGCTGCGTTCGCCCCAAAACCGGCTACGGCGGTGGGTGTCGATGGCATTCTTGACCAGGTCGATGGGCTGCGCCAGACACTGGAAGGGCAGGACGAGCGAGCCCGGATCTTCGCCGACATTGTGCGCCTGCAGAATATGAAGATCGAGGCGATGACGGAGGAGATCAGCCGACTGCGGAAAGGCTGAGCCCGTCTTGTAAGACAACCATCGGCGAGGGCTTGGAGCGGTGTCGCCTGGAACGTATGCCTGGAACGTATGCCTAGAACGTATGCCTAGAACGTATGACGGTAGACGAGTTGCGCCCGTGGATCTCCCGAAGCATCCAGGGACAGTTCAGGGAATACCTTCTTCGTGCGTGACTTGGGGATGAGGGCGACGCCGAGGCTGCCGGCGGCAATGATCGCCGAACTCCAACCCCAAAGACGGGCCCGGTTCGCGTTATCCTGAAGTTCGTTGGCTCGGGCCAGCAGGCCATTCTCCTGGTTGACATCGGCTTCGGCATCCCGATCACCCGCTGTATCGAACTGGAGCCAGGATATCAGGCTGAGAGCGACGGTACCGCCAAGAAAGCTGATGTACGGAAACTCACGAACCGTGATCGTCTGTGCCTGACTGCCGAGGGAATCCAGTGTCACCAGCTTGTTGATCTGCTCAGGTCGAAAGGTGAAGATCTCACCATCGTTGCTGCGAACGATCACCAGATCGGCACTTTTTTCGAGCAACTGGCCCATTACGACCGTGCCGTCCATGAGGTAGACCCGGGTGTCAGCTGTCCCGACGTCCTGAGCGCTGAGCAGTGCGGGCTGACTGACGATGGACATGGCAACAAGCAGGACAATGGCGTGACGCACGGCAGAATGCCTCTCGTGGGGATGTGAACGACGCCAGCAGGCGTTGCGACGCCAATAGACGTTTCGTCGCAGCAAGCAGAACCGATTGGGCACCGGCCAATACAGCACTTACCTGAATCTGCTGGCAATATACGAGGGGCAAAAGCGCTGTCAACACAACGGATCAGCCTTACGGCAGAGGGTATTCGAGCGGCTCCGGTCGATGAAATTCGACGGGCCCTGGAGGCTCGGGCGGGGGTGGGCCGACGCCTTCTGGCACTGCTGGAGCAGGACGAAAGGTCCGGCGTTCGACGTCTGGCAGTTCGCGAGCGGAGCCGTTGGCGGGATCGGCAGGCGGAGCGGCGCCGGGCGCAACGTATGCGCGATCTGGAAGATCGATACCGTGCCCAGGGAGCGACTCGCCTCGCCGGTGTGGATGAAGTGGGGCGAGGCTGTCTGGCGGGCCCGGTCGTAGCCGCCGCCGTGATCCTGCCGGCAAATCCACCCGGGCTTGCCGAGTTGGACGATTCCAAGGTCCTCGATGCACCCACCCGCACGCGCCTGCGTGAGCAGATCGTCACGATCGCCCTCGACTGGTCCATTGCTCAGGTCGACGCCGAAGTCATCGATCGCATCAATATTCTCGAGGCCTCGATGCAAGCGATGCGTCTTGCATTGGCAAAACTACAGCCACCGCCCGATCATGTTCTCGTTGATGGCAACCGAGTACCTGGGAGCGGGTTGCAGGAAACGGCGCTGATTGGTGGGGACGCACGGTCGCTTTCCATCGCCGCCGCCTCTGTCGTGGCCAAGGTGCATCGTGATGCCATGATGGTTGACTTCGATGCCCGGTTTCCGGGATACGGATTTGCCAGCCACAAAGGCTACGCCAGCGCCGAACATCGGGAAGCGTTGGAGAGATTGGGGCCCTGCATATTGCACCGACGCTCGTTTCGCCCCCTGCTGGAATACGATGCGCTGCACGTCAGACCGACTGCGCCTGAGCCAGGCACCGGCAAGCTTGGCGAGGACGCCGCCGACAATTATCTGCGCCAACAGGGCTACGAGATCCTGGTGCGCGGCTATCGCGCCGCCGGGGGCGAAATTGACCTCGTGGGCCGCGACGGCACGTGTATCGTGTTCGTTGAGGTCAAATCGTCCGATCGCCGCCGCCGTCGGCCGGAAGAGCGGGTCACGGCGGGCAAGCAACGACGGCTGACCCGTGCTGCGACGCACTACATAGAACGCCATGCGAAACTTCAGGAGGTGGAGTTCCGCTTTGACGTTGTCGCGGTGGATCTGTCCACGACGCCACCGCGTATCGAGCACATCGAGGATGCCTTCGAGGCGGGCTAACCCAGGTCTTCGTCCCGATACACGAGTCGGCCGCCGACGATCGTGATCACGGCCCGTCCCGTCAGCTCGGTACCACCAAATGGGGTATTGGCCGACTTGGAGTGGAATTTCGCCGGCTCGACCATCCAGCGGCGCTTTGGATCGAGGATGGTGACATCTGCCACATCGCCGGGTCCCAGGCGGCCCCCGGGCAGACCGAGTATACGTGCCGGCGCGGAGGTCCATTTTTCCACCAGTGTCGGCAGATCCAGTCGCCCCGTTTCCACCAGAGCTGTGATGGACAGGCCGACAGCCGTCTCAAGGCCAACGATGCCGAAGGGCGCAGCCGCCAGCGACTGAGCTTTTTCCTGCGCCGTATGGGGCGCATGGTCGGTGGCAATGGTGTCGATCGTCCCATCGGCAAGCCCTGCTTTCATAGCTTCCACATCGACGGATGTGCGCAGCGGCGGTGCCATTTTCGCCGCCGTCCCGTGACGTTCGACATCCGCGTCCGTCATCAGGAAGTGGTGCGGCAGAACTTCACAGGTCACAGGTAACCCCTCGGCCTTGGCGGCACGGACCAGGTCGACCGTACCTGCGGTGCTGATGTGTGCGATATGCAGGGCGCCGCCCGTTTGCCGCACCAATTCTATGTCCCGGGCGATCATTTCGTCCTCGGCGGCGGGTGGCATACCCCTTACTCCCAGGCGGCGTGCGACCTCGCCATCGTGCATGCAGCCACCATCGGTGATCCGACGAAACTCCTCGTGGGGGAAGAGTGGGCGACCGAGCCGACATGAAATCTCCAGAGCTCTGCGCATCAGGCCCTCGTCCTCTACCGGGTCGCCATCATCGGAGAAGGCAATGGCGCCGGCCGCTGCCAATTCCTCGAGCGGTGCCAGGCGCTGACCACGGCGGCCCTCGGTGATACAGCCAATGACATAGACGCGAACACATGCATCTCGTGCCGCGCGCCGCAGAACATCCACCACGTGCTCTGCCGCATCTGGCGGGGGATTGGTGTTGGGCATAGCGGCAATCGCTGTGAAACCGCCGGCGGCGGCGGCGGCCGTGCCCGTAACGATGGTTTCCTTCTGCTCGAATCCTGGTTCCCGCAGGTGCACATGAGAGTCAATGAACCCGGGTGTTACGACCAGCCCTTCCAGGTGCAGGGTTTCGCAGTCTGCAGGCGCAACAAGGTCTGTGCCCACTTGCTGCACACGGCCGTCAACGAGCAGCACATCGGCGACACGGTCCACGGCATTGGCGGGGTCAATGACCCGGCCACCCGTCAGTAGAAGACTGGTCAACTGCTCGTTCATGTTCAGTCCTTCCTTGTGTTACTGAGAGTTTGGGAGAGCCCGCCGCTGCAGTCCGCTCACGAAGCCACACACGTCGGCCCGAGTCAACATGGTGGGCACATTCCATCCCTGCTGGCGCAGATCAAAGGTGAGCCGCAGGGGAGCTGGGGGTTCGACGACGGCGTGGTCGCCCTCTTCTGCGCTACACGCTGCTTCGAGAACAGCTCGGGCCGCGCCGTGCCAGTGGACCCGACCGGCGTCCATGACGGTGACCTGAGAGGCGAGTTCCGCAACCCGGTTCATGTCGTGACTGACAAGGATGACACAGCAACCGGATGCTGCCAGTTGTTGTAACAGATCCACAATGAGCTGTTCGTTGGCCGGATCGAGGCCTGCCGTCGGCTCGTCGAGAACGAGCACCTCCGGAGCGATCGCCAAGACGCCGGCGATGGCTGCCCGTCGCCGTTCGCCGCCGCTGAGGGCCAGTGGCGCCCTGTCTCCGAAGGATTCTGCGGGCAGACCCACGGCGGCCAGAGCGTCCGCAACTCGGCGCGTCGTCTCCTCTGGTGAGCAGCCATGGTTTCGTGGTCCAAAGGCCACGTCTGCGGCGACAGTCTCCTCGAACATCTGAGCCTCCGGAAACTGGAAGACGAGGCCCACCTTGCGCCGGGCCTCGTGGCTGTTCCCATTGGCCCATATATCATGCCCATCGAGGATGACTCTACCCGTCGACGGTTGCAGCAGTCCGTTGAGGTGTTGGACCAGGGTTGTCTTGCCTGACCCACTGGGGCCAATCAGGGCGCTGATCGAACCTGCCGCCATGGCGACAGAGACGTCCTGGATTGCCAGCACGGGTGTGGGCACCCCGGCACGGTAGGTATGTGACAGGGACTCTGTCCGCAGCTTCTGTCCACAGGGCCTGACCGGTGCCTCGGTAGTGTCGATGCCGGCGGGTGGCACAAAATTTCCTGCGAGCCA
>CALFPI010000193.1 GCA_937919035.1 uncultured Gemmatimonadaceae bacterium | reverse complement strand
CATCTTGTTGTAGATGCTGTAAAAATTCTTCGGGCGGCCGGTGATTTCAGCGCTGATATCATTGCGGCCCAGTTCCTCTACCAGGGGGCTCTTGAAGGCGTCGATCAGTGCCTCCCGCTCGTCGCGGCGCATCGCAACCTTGTCACGGATCTCGCAGTAGGAGTCGGGTGCGAGGAATTTCAGCGCGCGGTCTTCCAGTTCCCATCGAATTCGGGCCACACCGAGTCGATGGGCAAGTGGGGCGTATACTTCGACAGTCTCGTGGGCGATGCGCTGCTGCTGATCCGCATCCAGAGCGTCGAGAGTACGCATGTTATGCAGGCGGTCGGCGAATTTGACGAGGATCACGCGGATGTCCTCGACCATGGACAGCAGCATCTTGCGATAGGTCTCGGCCTGCCGCGCCTCGCGACTCTCAAATTGGAAACGTTCGATCTTCGTGACGCCGTCGACGAGGCCGGCGATCTTGGGGCCGAACTCGGTGGCGATGCGCTCAAGAGTGACGGAGGTGTCTTCCAGAACATCGTGCAGCAGGCCCGCTGCAACCGTTGTCGAATCGAGGCGCAACTGGGCGAGAATCCGCGCGACCTCGACGCTGTGCTGCAGGAAGGGCTCTCCCGACTTGCGGATCTGCCCGTCGTGGGCGACCTGGGCAAAATGGTAGGCTCGTGCGATGAGATCGTAGTCGGCGGACTCGCTGCTGGAGGCGACTTCGATCAGGAGCATCTGCAGCAGCAGGTGATTACGTGCGGCTTCGAGATGCGCATCGAGATCGGGACGTGCCGATGCATCAGCGTGGATGCTGGCGATGGCTTCCACGGGAAGGGAGTCGTCGAGCGCGACGTCGACGATGCTGTCAGGCAGGGGTTCGTTCATGGTTTCAGCCGTTGTGGTCAATATACATAACCCACTTCCACCATCAAACGACCCGACAGAGAGCTTAGGTCAAGCCGGACAGTGGGTTAGGGCGTCGCAGGCGGGATCCGGTAGATCCAGATCGTGTGGCCGATGCGGGCGACAGGCTGGTAGGGGGTCAACCAGTCGTACAGGCCCTTGCCATGTCCGTACATGTCCATGTAGACACCGACTCGATTGGTCACGGATATGGCGATCCATCCCGTCGTTGGCAGTTCCACGGACTGCGTGCCCTGGTTCGGCAGCAGGTAACTTGGCAACCATTCGTAGTCCAGGTGGTACAGGGCCGGGTCGACAGATCCGAAGTAGCTCAGCTTGATTCGTGGGACGCCCTGCTCATCCATCCAGGCTTTGAGCCCCTTGAGATCCTGTCCCCAGTCGAGATTCGAATCGACAAGGACACGGTGCCCACCGTCGGGGCCACCAGCGGCCTCGTTGAAGTACGCCAGATGGTCCGGGTGAATACGCGCCGTCGTCAGCAGCAAGGCCGCGGCGAGGCCGAGGAGGGCGTGACGGCGCCAGCGATGGGCACTGGACCAGGAACACTGAATCGAGGCGCCGGCAACAACGAAGAGAAACGGGTACACGGGCAACAGATAGCGAAGGCCAATGGCCTTGCCCTGGGACAGGACAAAGGCAGAGAAGAAAACAGCAGGCGGTAGTAGCAGCATGCCGTGATCCCAAAGGCGCGCACGATTCCGAAGCAGGGCGATGAGGCCCCACGAACCGAGCATCAATGACACCACGGGGGTCTTCACCAGGAAGGCAATGGGGAAGTAGTACCACCAGCCCTCTGTTGAGTACTGGCCGAGCAGATAGGCCTCAT
>CALFPI010000192.1 GCA_937919035.1 uncultured Gemmatimonadaceae bacterium | reverse complement strand
CTGATCCATCTGCTGGGCGTGATACGCCTCTTGCGCGGCTCGCCCAGCAGCTTCCCAGGGCTCCGGCACGTCCTGTGGCTCGTCACCACACGATGCCAGTGTGAACGCTGCGAATGCGAACGATGTCATCAAAAGGAGAGCCGAAGCTGCGCCGTGGAACGATCGATGCGTCACCATGGGGATGATTCAACGCGCCCGCCCCGCCCTCGTCAAGAACACACCTGGCGCGGCCTCGTCCGGACGAGTTCTTTCCCCCATGTCGCCTGATCAACAGGCGCCACGGTGCCAGCCAACAACGGATGACCCTCAGGATGATCGACGTTTCTTCATCAGGCCAACGATTCCGACTGCCGACTGCGCCGGTGTTGTACGTGTCGCTCTTCATGGCCGTCGCTGCTGTGGGCGAGCCCATCGCCCCATTCACGAATGTTGCAGCCATGGAGGGGGTCAGTTTCCAGCACGTGACGGGGGCGACGGAGGAGAAGATGCTCCCTGAGGCCTATGGCTCGGGCGTTGCGTTTGCTGACCTGGATGGGGACGGGGATCTCGATCTCTACTTCGTCAACAGTGGCTCTCTGGTTCACGGACGTGGAACCGCCGTAAACCGGATCTTTCGCAACAATGGCGACACGGTAGCCCGGTTCGAGCCACTGGGTGCCGCCGCGGGCGCTGGTGGTGTTGGCTATGGCATGGGCATTCTCGCTGGTGACTATGACGGCGACGGTGACATCGATCTGTACACAACCGAGGTCGGTGGCGACCGCTTGTACGCCAATAACGGCGATGCGACTTTCGCGGATCTCACGGCTGATGCCGGCATGGGTGGCGATACCTGGGGGACCAGTGCGGTCTACTTCGACGCGGATCTGGACGGCGACCTCGATCTGTTCGTCGCCGATTACGTCGAGTTTTCGCCGGCGCACAACCCGTGGTGCGGACGCCGAGATCTGGATCTGCGTTTCTATTGTGATCCCCGACAGTTCCAGCCTTCAGTGGATCGACTGTACATCAACAGTGGAGAGCATGAAGGCCCTGTCTTTCGTGAAGTCGGCGGGGATCGCGGTATCACTCGCAAGGGCAATGGTCTCGGGGTGGCGGCGGGCGATTTTGATGCCGACGGCGATGCGGATATCTATGTAGCCAACGACATGACGGCGAACTATCTCTACCACAACGATGGCAAAGGCAGCTTCGTGGAGGCGGGGTTGATGCTTGGTGCCGCTCTCAGTGCTGATGGCGCGGCGCAGGCCGGGATGGGGGTTGATGCAGGGGATTTCGATGGTGACGGTGACGTCGATCTGATTGTCACCAACTACCAACTTGAGCACAACGCGCTCTACCGAAACGAGGGGAGCTGGTGGGCGGAGGCGGCCTTTCCCACTGGCCTCGGAGAAGCGAGTCTCAACTTTCTCGGGTTCGGCGTCGGTTTTTTCGACTACGACAATGACAGCCACCTGGACCTGTTCGTCGCCAATGGTCACGTGCACGACAATATCGAGACCTACGATCCCATGGTGACGCACGCGCAACGGGCGCAGGTTTTCCACAATGAAGGAGCGGTCTTTGTCGAGGTGGTTCCCGCACCCGGAGATGGCCTGATAAATGGCCTGATAAATGGTCTGGCAAATGGTCTGGCAAATGGTCTGGCAAATGGTCTGGCAGCCCGCTACGTTGGGCGCGGATCGGCCTTCGGCGATTACGACAGCGACGGGGACGTCGACGTCGTCCTCAACAACAACGGCGGCGCGGCAGCGCTGTTGCGCAACGATGCTGCGACAGGCAACTGGTTGCGGCTGGCACTGAGTGGCCGGCCAGGCAACACGAACGGTGTCGGTGCACGGGTTCGTCTGCTGCTGGCAGGCAGGACGGTCACTCGCTGGGTTGCAGCGGGGTCCGGCTACCTGTCAACGAGCGAGTCCGTCCTCCATATTGGCACAGGAACCGCGGCGACCGTTGATCGTCTTGAGGTGCTATGGCCCGGCGGCGCCGAATTGGTGTTGTCGGACGTCTCCTGCGGGCAGCTGCTGCACATCAGGGAGGCGCTTTCTCCCTGATGCGCTGGTTTACCTCGGCAGCGCTTCCAGGGCTGCCTCGATCTGCGGCTGCAGCTGTGCGGCTTCATCGCTGTCATCCAACTCGGTCAGCGCCTGACGCAGTTGCTTGCGTGCGTCCTCATAGCGCTGCAGGCTCATGTAGGTCACCCCGAGAAGGAACCGGATGCCTGGATCCTCCGGTGACAAGGCCAGGGCGTGCTCGAAATGGGGCAAGGCCTCCTCATGGCGCTCCAGAGCGTTGAGGATGCCCCCCGCGTTGATCAGGGCCGGACCGTAGTCCGGGTTGACCTGCAGGGCCTGCAGATAAAACCCAAGGGCCTCATCGCCGTTGCCCGTCCGGCTCAAGAGCCCGCCGAACTCATTGATGAGCCACAGATCATCCGGTTGCAGTCTGCTGGCGCGATGGAACAGGGCCAGGGCCTCAGGGAGATATCCGTGGTACAAAAAGAATCCTCCGAGGCGGGCCTGATGAATCGATTCTTCGGGCGCGTTGCTGATGGCGCTACGCAGCCGGGTCTTCGTGTTCAGGGCTGCAGTGTCTCCCGCTGCGATCTGCTGCAAGTGCTCCTGCAGAACCAGGCACGAATCCGTGATGACCTGCCGACCGAGTTGACGGGCCGCCTCCGCAGCGTGCGTATGAGCCGCGTCGAACCCGGGGTCGAGTGCGCCGGCCCGCAGGAACGAAGCCAGGGCATCGGTGGTCTGACCGAGACCTTCCTGAGATTGGCCGAGAAGGAGGGTAAGCGTCGCGTCATCCGGCAGAAGCCCCAATGCGGCGCGGATCTCGGCAGCAGCCGGGATGTACTGATGTGTCGCCAGAAGCGACTCACCAAGACGGCGCCGGGCGGCGGCGTTGTCGGCGTCGAGGTCGGCCGCCCGCCGCAGGTATGGCAGGGCTTCGTCGTGTCGGCCAAGCCGGGCGTACATGCCACCAAGATTCGCCCAGCCCACGGTGAAACCCGGAGACAGGCGCACGGCCGTTTCCAGCGCCTCCATGGCGGCACCATACAGGCCTTGCCCGGCATATGCCGAAGCCATCAGGTTGTAGAGCACGATCCTTGTTGAGTCGCCGTCGATACCAAGTTGACAGACCGTGATGACCGAGTCGAGTTGTCCCGCTATCATGTGGGCATCGATGGCCGGCAGGTACTGCAACTCCCAGTCGGCGACGGGGTCATCGACGTGGGGGGCAGGGACAACAGATGTGCTGACCGCCGGCGCGACCGATGTGCCATCATCGGTGCAGGCCCATACGCCGCTGAGCAACGCCAGTGCGAGGGGCAGTAGCTGGCGGGCGCGAAAGGTTTGGGTCGTCTTCAGTATGTGCCAGTCTCTCGTGTCGTTTTCGGTTGATGCCAGGTCGAGCCAAGGTAACCACCAGCTTTTCCTGACGAAAGCAGTTGCTCCATTGACGCCGCCGCCGAACAGATGAGATTTCTTCGCTTGTTTTCACGAGTACAGGCGGGCCCGTGGGCTCGGACCTGCACGTCGAACACTTCTCGGATTGGTCACTGCCCGATGTTGTTGATCCACACATTCCTTCTGGTTCTGGTAGCACTGCTGGTCCCACGCCCTGCCTTCAGTGCGTCATCTGCGACGCCTGTCGCGGGCCCACTGCCCGAACTCGCGGCACGACAGATTCGATTTCTGGCATCGACGACGACGCCGGCCCGAGTCCAGCAGCAGATCGAGCGATTTGCGGCGATGGGATCACGCGTTCCAGGCTACGCCGGGGCTGAAGAGGCGGCGCGGTTTGTCCGCAGCAGCTTCCGCTCTCTGAGGCTGCAGGATGTTCGTGTCGACACCTTCGAGGTCGTCGTCCCTGTGGACGCCCGGGAAGGGGACCTCGTTGTCAGCGGCACTTCCGGGCGACTGCTGCAAGTCTCGTGTCT
>CALFPI010000191.1 GCA_937919035.1 uncultured Gemmatimonadaceae bacterium | reverse complement strand
CTTCGTCGATGCTGTCGACTTCGAACTGTTTTTCGGTGCTCTGCCACCGGTGACTATAGAGGAGTGGCTTGCCGGTCCGGACGCACACGATGCAAACGCTGATGGCCTCATCGATGGCGCCGACTATGATCTGGTTTTCGGCTTTGGTCCGGGTCAGACGCTGGAGGATTGGCTCGCCGGTCCGGAGGCGGAGGATCTGAACGGGGATGGTGGGATTGACCATCTCGACTTCGAGATTTTCTTCGGCCTGGCTCCGGGCAAACCAGTATCGCTGGAGGAGTGGCTCGCCGGTCCCGAGGCGACCGATGTCAACGGCGATGGCTTCGTCGATGCTGTCGACTATGAACTCTTCTTCGACACAGCCCCGGCGATCTCACTGGACGATTGGCTGTCCGGGCCCGACGCACAGGATCTGAACGAGGACGGGATCGTGGATCGCGCAGATTACACGCTGTTTTTCGGTCTGCCGGACGGATTGCCAACATTCGAACAGTGGTTCACCAGTGGCGAGGCCTTTGATGTTGACGGGGATGGCGATATCAATCCCTTCGACTACGAGATCTTCTTCGGCATTGCCGCAGTCCCGACCTTCGAGGACTGGGCCTCGAGCCCGGAGGCGGCTGATTTGAACGGCGACGGTATAATCGACCAGGTCGATTTCGATCTCTACTTCGGCAAGGTCGAACTGACCTTCGACGGTTGGATCAACGGTCCTGATGCGATCGACGTAAACGGTGATGGCGGCATCGACGGGGCAGATTTCGAGGCGTTTCTCTGGCTCGTATCCGACGCGGCGGAGGACCTCGACGGGGATGGCTCACTGGCGTATACCGATTTCGAGATTTTCTACTTCGGCGCCGCAGAGGCTGCCTTCGGCGAGACACCGATCCTGATCGATTTTGACCCCGAGCCGGGAGATCAGGAGCGTCGGGCCGCGAGCAATGCGCGCCCCGGTCGGCGCTACAGGCTGCAGTTCAATATCGCGGGTGTGTCACCGATCAACGGATGGAGTGTGACAGTCAACTTCGATCCGACGCAACTGGTCTATGTGCCTGGCAGCTTCCATGTGACCGATTATCTCGCCGGCGGATTTCCCTTGGTCCGCCAGGAGCCCGGCCAGATCGGTGTGGGCACGACAATTTTCCAGGGCAGCGCCGCCAGTTCAGGTGACGCCACCCTGGGCGTGATCGAACTGGAAGTGCAACCAGATTTTGCCGGCGTCGCCGAGGTGGAAATCATCCGCTTCGGATTGCGCCCCGTGGATGGCGAGCAGATTTTTCAGACCGTCAGTTCCATCGTGACGATCAGCGATGAAGTATTGGGTGATCTGCTGCCAGGTGACTTTGATGGTGACGGCGTCGTGGACTTTCCAGATTTCTTCGGCCTTGCCGAGGCCTTCTGGACCGACGATCCCATCTACGATCTAAATGGAGACGGCTTCGTCGATTTCGCCGATCTGTTCATCTTTGCCGACTATTTCGGCGAGCAGATGCCGTTGTTCAAGTTGCTGGCGATGGCTGAGGAGTACCTCGGCCTGCCGCTGGCTCCCGTACTGGCGCAGAACTACCCGAATCCTTTCAACTCTAGCACAACGATTCCCATCGCTTTGCCAGCAGATGGCCAGGTGCGGCTGGAGATCTTTGATATTCTCGGCCAACGGATCCGGACGCTGTCGGCTCAGGATATGCAGGCAGGTCTGCATCATGTCACATGGGATGGCACGGATGGCGCCGGACGTCACGTCGCCGGCGGCCTCTACTTCCTGCGATTGGCGGTTGAGTTTGATGGCGGGGTCCCTGCCTTCTCTGCCGTGCGCAAGTTGCTGCTGACCGAATAACAAACGGCCGTCGGTACATACAAACGGGCCGTCATCCCGCGACAGGGTGGCGGCCCATTTGCACCTACGAGGGTGCCAGATCAGTCGCGATCGACCTGAAGCAGCACGGAAGTCAGGTATCGACCCTCGGGAAATGCCGGATCCACAGGGTGGTCGGCAGGATGGTGTGTGCGGGCAAGCAAACGCACATGCACGCGGGCGCCGGAGGCAGATCGACGGATGATCTGGAAGAAATCTTCATCGGAAATCCGGGTCGAGCAGGAGGAGGCCAGCATATAACCGCCATCCTCCACTAGGCGCATGGCGTTGCGGTTGAGTTTGGTGTAGACCCCCATGGCGCTCTTCACGTCCCGGCTCTTGCGCACAAGCGATGGAGGATCAACCACGACGACACCATAGCGGCGAGCATTTGATTCGGCGGCGTCATCGAGCCAGGCGAAGGCGTCAGCGGCGATGGCTCGGGATGGTGCGTCACCATTGGCGGCGACGTTGCGCCGCGCCAGACTCAGAGCGCGGTGGGCAATGTCCACATCGAGAGTCGAAGCGGCGCCACCGCGCATGGCGTGCGCGGAAAAGCCCCCGGAAAAGGCGAAACAGTTCAGCACCGAGCGCCCACTCGAGACACGCCCAAGCAGCAATCGATTGTCTCGTTGATCGATGAAGAATCCTGTCTTCTGCCCGCGGCGGACGTCGACGAGCAGTTGCACGTCGCCTTCATGGAATTCGATCAACTCCGGTGGCTCATCGCCGGCAATAGGACCGGTGGGCCGATCCTGCAGCCCCTCGGCACGGCGCGTGCCGACATCGCTGCGTTCGAACAGACCCTTGGGGCTGACGATGTCGAGCAGAGCGGCCACAATCGGCTCTCGCAGGGCTTCCATCCCCGCAGTGTGCAACTGGAGCACAAGCCAACCGGCATAGTCGTCCACGATCAGGCCGGGCAGACCGTCGCTCTCACCGTGAACGAGGCGGCGAGCATTGCTGGTCTGCAACAAGGGATTGTTCACCCGCAGGTCAACGGCACGTTTGATGCGCGAGTGCATGAAACCTGCATCGATCGCCTGGCCCGCCTGACGCGTGAGAATGCGTACGACGATCTCGGCACCGGGGTTACAGGTGCCTCGGGCGATGAACCGTCCTGCATCATTGTGCACATCAACGATGGCGCCACGTCCAGCGTTGGGGTCGCGGTGGCCGACGGCGCCACTGAAGACCCAGGGATGCCCCTTGATCAGCAGGCGCTCGGCGTTCGGCCGCAGTCGAATCTGTGGGTAGCCGCTCACAGTGAGAGTCCATATCGGTTGGGGAAGAGAAACAGGCCGTCAGGGACGGCTGGAGAACAGAGAAGGTACGACTCTCGTCGTGGTGTGTGGAAAAGAGGCCTCAGAGGAGCCCTATATCAGGGCGCCACTGGTGTCGATGCAGCACAGCGGAAGCCTACGTCGGTGGAGCCGCGCAAGGCATTGCGGAAGCCCCGTGCGGTGGCCCGCAGATGCTCCTCGGGGGAGGCAAAACTGCCGCCTCGAACGACCTTGTAATCCCCCTGTTGCGGCCCCTGAGGATTGATTTCGGGGCTGCGGGCGTAGTACTGCGGATCATACCAATCAGCGACCCACTCGGAGACATTACCGGCCAGCTGCAGGGCCCCCTCGTGGGCGGCACGCTCCCATTCTGCCTCCGTCGGCAGGCGCTTGCCCGCCCAACCGCAATAGGCGGCGGCATCATTCCAGCTGAGGTCCGTCGCCGGCAGCTCGGCATGGTCGGGCAGCGAGGCCTTCCGTCCCTGCGTTTCGAGCCAGGCGAAAAACGCCCCCTGCGAAACTTTTGTCCGATCGATGCGGTACGCGTCGAGTTGCACCGAGTGTAGCGGGCCTTCCTCCGGGTAGCCATCGGCCCCCATCGTAAAGGGGCCAGCAGGCACGTAAACGTCCTCAGCAGGGAAACCTGCCAGCGCGTGGATCAGCAGGCGCTGCGTACAGGCGCGCACGACGGCCCCGAAGTGGACGCCCTGTCCAGGCACGGGAGTCTCCTCGGCCCGCAGGATCCTGCCCGTGGCAACGTCGACCACCCGTAGAGCCAACCGATACTCGCCGCTACCGCTGCGGGCGGCCTGACCAAAGATCAGGAGCCGGACATTGCTGCTGATGCCGATCTCGACAGCGTCGTCCGGGTGCGTGATTCCGGACTGTTGGAAGCTTATCTCCTCGATGAGCGCCGCCAGGCGTGACCGCTCGATGAGGGTGATCCGGCTCTGTCGGGCCAGTTCCTGCTCGACGATCCCGTGAGCTGCTGAAGCGATCCCATTGGCGCCGTACCCCTCAGAGTCGAAATCAGCGACGCCAACGGCAACAGGGGGTGCAGATGTGGCAGGGGCGCCCCCGGCGCTGCCGGCGGCCCAGCTGTTGCCAGTCAGGACGATTGTGAGCAGCAGAGCAAGGCGACGTGGCGAATGGTTCATGATGGATGCGTCCCGGACAGAGGAGGCGGAGGTCGGACTTGGCAGACGCCTCAGTGCAGGTGGCGTTTCGCCTGGGTGGCAGCAAGTGGCAGTAGATCGTCGTCGTCGACGCAGAATACACGGAAGATCTTGGCCTGGTCCTCGAAATTATCCACCAATGTATCGCGCAGACGGGAGACTTCGGGGTCGTCAAAACTCAGCGGCTGTGGCTTATCGCTGGGTACATCGGCCCCGTAAAACACCTTCAAATCGACTTCGGGGCTTTTGTCAAAACGGGGAATGTCGATCAGGATCTCGTTCCCTGAGCACGGACGTCCAAGTTGCCCGGCAAAGTTCTGGCTCAGTTCGATTTCCTTCTGCCGCCGCTTATCGGGGTGCTGATACAGATCATACAGGAAGTGCATGAGCCCCTGTTTTCGTTCGCCCGGGTGGACGAAGGCGGCGACCTTGTGCAAGCGTCGCCGGGAGACGCCATCGAGGAGACTGCGTGCCCCGCGAAGGCCAAGACGGTCCTGTTCGTCGCGCAGCACCATCAGCAACTCACCTTCGGTGACTCGATGGAAGTCACCCACCTGCAAGCGTCTGTCAGGGTGTACGAGGATATCCTGTACGGATCGCTTGAACATGGCCGTCGCCGAGCGCACCGCGTGATGCCAGTAGACGTTGCGGTACATGAGGTAGTTGGTGAAAACCAGGGCCTCGACAGCTGAAACACCCTTGCTGGTTATGGCCAGCCGCCGCCGGTCGGGGTCGTACTTGATGGCCTTGATCAGTCGGTCCCGATTGACGGACTCGCCAAAGGGCACCCCACAGAACAGTGAATCGCGCAGCAAGTAATCGATTTTGTCAGGGTCGAGCGTGCCCGAGAGGATGTTGGCGAGCAGCATGTCCCGAGGCGGAATTTCGTGCGCCCCCGATTCATAATCGATGACGTTGGCGACACGCACGGGATCTACGCCCAGTTCGTCGCGCAAGACCTTGGAAATGGAGCCGGCAGGGTCCTCGATCAGCCGACGGGCGCGTTCCTCATGGCTGACGAAGAAGGGCATCAATTCTTCGAGAGTATGGGAGAACGGATAGTGGCCGATGTCGTGCAACAGGGTGGCGGCGAGAAATACCCGTACATCGGCGTCTTCAAGCTCCAACGGTGGGTCAGACTTCAGCAACCGCAGGAGAAACTGCTTGGCCAGGTGGTAGACGCCCAGCGAATGCTCGAACCGGGAGTGTCTCGCCCCTGGGTAGACGAGATGTACGAAGCCCAATTGGCTGATGTTTCGCAGCCGCTGAAAATCCTCCGTGTCGACCAGGGCAAGCAACGGTCCCGGGAGGTGTATGTATCCCCAGACCGGGTCACGGATGGCTTTGCCATCATCTTCAAGTAGCGGGTGCAGGATCGACATGTTGCGGCAAGCTACCGAAGGGGAAAAACCCTGTCAAGAAGCCTGTTGGCTGGCGTTGACACTTCTCCTAATCACCCCTATTTTCAGCGACTTATCCAAAAACTGACAACGAATCAAGGAGACCGCCGTGAGCGCGGAGCGCACACTGCTGATTATCAAGCCCGACGCGGTGGCCAAAAATGCCATCGGCGCCATACTTTCGCGGCTCGAAGCCGAAGGCTTCGTCATCCGTGAGTTGCGCAAGCTGCAGCTCAGCCAGGACCAGGCTGGCGAGTTCTACGCGGTGCATAAGGATCGTCCGTTCTACGGCGAGCTTGTCGAGTTCATGACATCTGGCCCTGCTGTGCCGACGGTCCTTGAGCGTGACAATGCGGTTGCGCACCTGCGCCAGTTCATTGGTGCCACGGACAGCACCAAAGCCGCACCAGGCACCATCCGCGCCGAGTTCGGCACCGACGTTCAGTGCAATGCCGTGCACGCCTCTGACTCGCTGGAAAATTCCGCCGGCGAGATCCGGTTCTTTTTCGGCTAGGCACAACGATCGTGCTCTCTAACCGCCTGCGGCTACGTCCGGTTACGGTACTGGCTCTCGATGAATTCGACGAGGGGCAAAACCGGTTGGAGTTTGAGGTGGCGGCAGAACAACTGGGTTTGGAGGGCGGAGACATCCGTTACACCGCTCCCGTGACGGTGCAGATGACGGTGAGCAAGGCGATGCATATGTATTCGGTCGACGGGCGTGTTCGCACGTCTGTTGCCGGCGAATGCAGCCGCTGTCTGGTCCCTGCTGCTGCCGATCTCGAGACCAGGGTGCGCTTCCTTCTGCAGCGCAAGGAGGCGAGCGGTATCGAGGTTGAGGCTTTCGAGGAGCAGGATGATGTCGATATTGTCGACCCTGGAACCAAAGAGGTAGATCTCAGCGAGCGCCTGCACGACGCTGTCGTGCTTGAGTTGCCGCTGCGGCTGTACTGCAAGAGCGACTGTAAGGGGCTTTGCCCCCAATGTGGCCAGGATTTCAACGTTGGCACCTGTTCCTGTGCTGGCGATGTCGTCGATCCACGTTGGGAAGCCCTGGCCCAACTCAAGAAATAACGAACGCAACGGAGAGATTGTTATGGCAGCCGTACCCAAGAGACGAATTTCCAGAACCCGTCGTGATAAGGGCCGTACGCACTGGAAGATCAAACCCTGTGCGGTCAGTACCTGCGGCAATTGTGGCCAGCCGGCCCGGCCCCATCGAGTGTGCAAGAGTTGCGGCCACTACCGTGGACGTGCCTACCTCGAGCCTGCCGACTGACGCAGTTCTGACACTGCATCTGGCTCCACTATGGCGCGCCGCTCCCTTTGGTGGCGGCGCGCTGTTTGGTATCGGTGCATCGCGCCACCCAAGACATCACCGACGTCGGCGTCTGAATTCTCCGGGCCCGGTCAAATGTCGCCGCCGGCGGGCGTCTCCAGACACGCCGGGGAAGGACGAAGGCACGCATGAAGGCATTTCTGTTTCCCGGTCAGGCGTCTCAGGTAGTAGGCATGGGGCAGGATCTGTACGAACGATTCCCTGAGGCCAGAGATTTGTTTGATGAGGCTGACAACATCCTCGGATTCGCCCTCTCGGAACTGTGCTTTACCGGACCCATGGAAAATTTGAGCCAGACATCGGTGACCCAGCCGGCTGTCTACGTGCACAGTGTGATCGTTGCCCGACTGCTTGCCACCCGGGGACACGTCCCCGAAGTCGTCGCCGGACATAGTCTTGGAGAATACTCCGCCCTGACGGCTGCGGGGGCTCTGAGTTTCGCCGATGGCCTGGCGCTGGTCCGCGAGCGGGGACGCCTGATGCAGGAAGCTGGGCGAGAACGCCCTGGCGCCATGGCGGCAATTCTGGGTCTCGAGGATGACGTCGTGGTACGTCTGTGCGCCGAGGCGGGGCCAGTCGTTGTCCCGGCGAACTTCAATTCACCGGGTCAGGTTGTGATTTCCGGTGAAGTGGATGCCGTGGCACGTGCCTGTGAGGCAGCAACTCTGGCAGGTGCTTCAAAGGTCGTGCCTCTGCCCGTGAGCGGAGCATTTCATTCACCCCTGATGGCGCCCGTTGCTCAAGCTCTTGCCGAGAGGCTCGAGGCAACCACGTTCCTGACGCCTGTGGTGCCCGTCGTCGCTAACGTAACGGCCACTCCACAGACGGATCCCCTGACACTGCGCCGTCTCCTGCTGGAGCAGGTTACGGCACCCGTTCGCTGGGCCGAGTCGGTTCTGGCCCTCGCTGCCATGGGTGTTGATGAGGCGTTGGAAGCCGGGCCCGGGGCGGTGCTGCGGGGTCTGGGGAGGCGGATCACACGCGATATCAGGATCACCGCGGCAGGTACCGCCGACGAGATCGAGGCGCTCGCCCTGGCGGGCTCCTGAGAGCAAAGGACTGGAGAGAGAAAACATGGCGGAACTGGAAGGCAAGGTTGCCCTGGTTACGGGCGGTTCGCGCGGCATCGGTCGGGCCATCGCTCTGCGTCTGGCACAAGAGGGTGCCGATGTTGCCGTCTGCGCCCGAACGGAGGGCGCAGCGCAGCAGACAGCCGACGAGATCGCCAGACTCGGGGTTCGCTCGCTGGCGCGTGTGGCAGATGTGGCCAGCATGGAGCAGGCTGCTGGTGTTGTCGCGGCTGTCATCGCCGAACTTGGTGGGATCGACATCCTGGTGAACAATGCCGGCATTACGCGCGACAACCTCTTCCTGCGGATGAAGGAGGAGGAGTGGGATGCAGTACTGGATACAAACCTGAAGGGCGCCTTTGCCTGTTGCAAGGCGGCGGCGCGGCCGATGATGAAGGCCAAGGGGGGACGCATCATCTCGATATCCTCGGTCGTTGGTCTCGTCGGTAATGCAGGACAGGTCAACTACTCGGCGAGCAAGGCCGGGTTGCTGGGACTGTCCAAAAGTCTCGCCCGGGAGTTGGCCTCAAGAAATATCACCGTCAATGTTGTCGCTCCCGGTTACGTGCCAGACACGGGTATGACGACGGAGTTGCCCGAAGAGGCGGTGGCGCACCTGCTGTCGCGTGTGCCGCTGGAGCGTGCTGGCACGCCAGAAGAAGTGGCAGATGCGGTGGCATTTCTGGCGTCCCCTCGGGCTGCCTACATCACGGGTCAGGTCCTTGCCGTCGATGGTGGGATGACGATGTAACCAGGCGCTTCGACGGCGTTTGCTGTTGCGTGGCACCTGGAGCCTGCATATATAGGGGGGTCTGACACCGGTACAGCACCATCGGGCCCCAATCGAATAGTCGTAACACTGTCTGCTGGAGGATGATGCATGCCATCGATCGAGGAAAGAGTCCGCGACCTCATCGTCGAACAACTCGGCGTAGATGCCGATAAGGTTACCAACGCCGCATCCTTCGTCGACGATCTGGGTGCTGACTCACTCGACACGGTCGAGCTGGTCATGGCTTTCGAGGAAGAGTTTGGCCTCGATATACCCGACGAGGATGCGGAGAAAATGGTGTCAGTGTCCGATGCGATGAAGTACATCGGGGAGCACGCCAAGTCCTGAGAGCTTCGCAGCGGCCTCCGGGGCGAGACCTGCTCATCCGCTACACGAACTTCAGGTGAACCTGTAATGCGGCGCCGGGTGGTGGTTACGGGTCTGGGAGTATTGGCGCCCAACGGCAATACCCCTGCTGAGTACTGGGATGCTCTGATCTCAGGTCGCTCGGGAATTGCAGCGATTGCTCGCTTCGATGTCGCTGGATTCAGCGTCCACATTGCCGGAGAGGTGAAGGGCTTCGATCCCAGCGCCGTGCTTGAACCCAAGCAGGTGCGGCGGACGGATCGATTCGTGCACTACGCAGTGCATGCCGCCCATCAAGCCTTTACCGATGCCGGGCTGGATATGGACAGCGTCGATGCAGATCGGGTTGGGGTGATCTTCGGGTCCGGAATTGGTGGAATTGGCACATTCGAAGATCAGCACTCGGTGCTGATCAACAGAGGGCCCGAACGGATCAGCCCTTTTTTTGTTCCCATGATGATCAGTGACATGTCTGCAGGCATGATCGCTATCAGGTTAGGGGCCCGTGGGCCAAACTTCACTACCGCATCTGCCTGTGCTTCCGCTGCACACGCCATTGGCGAGGCGGCACGTAAGATCCAATACGGCGAGGCCGACATTATGATCGCCGGCGGAACCGAGGCGGCGGTCACGCCGATGTCGCTGGCAGGCTTCGCAGCTGCGCGTGCGCTGACGCAGAACAACGATGTCCCCGAGGCCGCAAGTCGTCCCTTCGATGCGGCGCGGTCCGGGTTTGTTCTCGCCGAGGGTGCCGGAGCACTCATCCTCGAGGACTACGAACATGCCCGGGCTCGAGGCGCCCAACTGCATGGTGAGTTTCTGGGAATGGGATCAACTGCCGATGCCTACCACATCACGCACATGGCACCTGGAGGCGAAGGTGCCGTCCGGGCCATGAGAATCGCTCTGCAGGATGCCGGCAAGAATCCGCAGGACGTCGGCTACGTGAATGCCCATGGAACGTCCACTGTACTCGGTGATCGACTGGAGACGGAGGCCATCAAGACCGTGTTTGGTGTGCACGCACTCCGCCTGGCCGTAAGCTCCACCAAGTCGATGACCGGGCATTTGCTGGGTGCGTCCGGAGCCATTGAGAGTATCGCCTGTGTACTGGCGCTGTCTCACGGCGTGCTGCCACCGACCATCAACTACGAGACCCCTGATCCGACGTGTGATCTGGACTACGTCGCAAATGAGGCCCGTCAGGCACATATCGATGTAGCCCTGAACAACTCTTTTGGTTTCGGCGGCCACAATGTGTCACTCCTGTTCGGTCGGGCAGCCTGACTGATGGCAACGATGGTCTCCGTACCCACACTGAAGCCGCCGACGCGCCGATACGGCGATACCTGGTTGCGCATCGCCCTCGGCCTTCTCGCTCTGCGGCCCGCCATACCCGAACTCGATCGTAAGCAGATTCGTGAAATCGAACGAGGTCTGAGGTATCGCTTCAAAGACCCGAGCAAGCTGGCCCAGGCCCTGAAGCATCGGTCCTGGGTCTACGCCCACGATGGCGAAGGAATCGATTCCAACGAACGCCTTGAATACCTGGGTGACGCCGTGCTTGATGTGGTCGTAGCGGATTTCCTGTTCCGGCGCTATGAGGATCTGCGCGAAGGGGATCTGACGCAGATGAAATCCGTCGCTGTAAGCCGCGCCGTGCTGGCTCGGCGGGCGCGGAGCATCGATCTGGGGCGCTACGTGCTGCTGAGCCCGGAAGAACGGGATGCCGGCGGTGCGGACCAGGACTCCATCCTCAGCGATGCCTTCGAAGCACTTATCGGTTCCATCTATACAGATGGTGGCCTCGAGCCGGCGCGCCGATTCATTGAGGCCTTCGTACTGCACGACATCGACGAACTGGGGCGCCGCGAGGACTTCATCAACTTCAAAAGCAAGCTTCTCGAGCACGTGCAGGGCATCGGCGCCGGTCACCCTCGATATCTGGTGCAGGACGAGCATGGTCCGGATCATGAAAAAGTCTTCAGCGTTGACGTCAGCGTCACCGGGGAGACTCTCGGCAGTGACCAGGGCCGGTCCAAGAAAGAGGCTCAACAGATGGCCGCCCGTGATGCGCTGCAGAAACTTGGCCAGATCTGAGGGCCGCATTGCGGCCATGGCGAATTTGCAGCCAATGAGCTTCCTGAGATATGTGCATACCGGCGCCATGTCAGCCGCCATGAACATGGCTGTTGATGATGTCCTGCTCGATGCTGCCCGCGCCGGGACCGGACCGGTTCTGCGCACCTACGGCTGGCATCCGCCGGCCGTCAGCATTGGTTACGCGCAGTGCGCCGATGAAGCCATCGATATCGCGGGTTGCCGCGCGCGTGGCATCGACCTGGTGCGCCGGACGACGGGCGGTCGCGCCGTGCTGCACTGGAGTGAACTCACCTACAGTTTTCACTGTGCCGACGGCATCGGGCCAGCGGCCCATCCGCTGCAGGAGGCATCGCGTATTCTTGGCGAGTGTCTCGCAGATGGGTTGCGTCGTTTCGGTGTTGACGCCCAGGTCGAACGCGGCTCCTCGCCGGCCCGTGGTCGCCGGGGCGCCTGTTTCGCCAGCACGGCCCGCTGGGAACTGACCTGCGGCGGGCGAAAACTCGTCGGTAGTGCCCAGCGGCGAACCCGGGGCGCACTGCTGCAGCACGGATCGATCCTCGCTGGCCCGGAGCACCTGCTGCTGGCCGGTCTGCTGCCCTCGCCGGCGCCGGTGGAGAGATCATTGGCGGCGGCCAGCACGCATCTGGGGGAGTGGCTGACTGGCACGCTGCAACTCGACTCTCTGCGAGTACATCTGGCGCAGGCCTTTGCTGATGGGCTCGGCCTGACGATGCGGACCACACCCATCACAGAGGACGAACTGGGTCAGGCAACGCGGCGTGCCGAAGAAACCTACGGCAACGACACGTATACCTTTCGCGTGCGCTCACGCACCATGACAGCAGAGCCGGCCTGATCGACGGGCCGATCCTGCAGCGGGCAGCGCCACCGGGAAACCTTGACGGAGGACAGATTCGGTTGTCCGGACGGGATCCGCTGTGTCTGCCAGACCTGCGAGATGACGCAGCCGCTGGCTGCTGTTGGTACCGGACATGAGGCACGATGCAGGAAATGGGACGAAAAGGCTGACCAAGTTCTTCGCTGTTCGCGAGGGCGTCTGGGGCAAGCCGACGGCGCAGGTGCGGGCTGTGGATGGTGTCAGTCTGACTATGATTGCCCGCGGAGACCCGTGCCGTTGTCGGCGAAGGCGGTTGTGGCAAGACCGCTCTGGGGCGGCTGATCCTGAAGCTCCTCGACGCAACATCCGGCGAGGTGTATTTTAGCAGAGGAAATTTGGCTGATCTGGCGGCGCAGGATCTGCGTGGCCTGCAGCGAAAAAGCGCGGTTCGGCATAGCGCCGATCGCGTTGCTGTGATGTATCTGCTGTGATGTATCTGCTGTGATGTATCTGCTGTGATGTAT
>CALFPI010000190.1 GCA_937919035.1 uncultured Gemmatimonadaceae bacterium | reverse complement strand
GCACCGGGGTGCTTTCCGACGAGGAGCTGGCGGCGATCCTGCCAGAAGTCTTCGATCTGACACCGAAAGGCATCATCGACAAGCTGAAGCTGCGCCGCCCGATCTACCAGAAGACGACCAACTATGGCCACTTTGGTCGCAGTGACGACGATTTTACCTGGGAGAAAACGGACAAAACCCGGGCTCTCCGGCGCGCTGCCGGCGTCTGACACGCTGCGGGGGCCGCCCCTTGGCGGTCCCCGCAACCGGCGCCTTACAACTAGTTCCCATGTCCCCCCCTCTGTTCGCTATATTCCGTGGCTCAGCTGAAACATTGAGCCTGGTACGCCGAAAATTTGCGCCCCGAGCGGGCGGTCCCCATCACGCCAACAGGAGCCCTCCCCGATGAAGCTGCCAACGGGAGCCGAATTTCGTCATATGTCCTGGCGGAACGCCCAAGTATTGTTGGGAGTCATCAGCGCCTCTCTCTACGCCGGATGCAGCCTTGAAACGCCCTCATCCAGCACGAGCACGAACTTCGAGCTCTCGATCCCGGTCGCCAACGACAGCACCCGGGTGCGCGATCTCGTCGGCAATCGTGATGACTTCCTGGAAATTGACCCAGCCACCGGCGGTATGACGATGCGCGTCGCGTTGCCTCTCGCCGATAATGACGCCTCGACCCCGCCTGAGATCCTTGGCCTCGCCGAGGTGGGCCGCAATCTCAAGGTCACACCGACGGCCAGCAGTTTCAGTACTGCCATTGGCAACCTGTCGATTCCCGGGCAGACGATCCCCGAGATCTCCGTGGGTTTCGCTGTGATCACGGGTCAGGATGTGCCGGCAGGAACCGAACTTCCAGGTCTGCCGGCGGTCAGTTTTGGCACCGACGTTTCCTTGCCGCTGGCCAACGTAACCTCCCTGTCGATCATCGAGGGTGGGCTTGATGTTACCGTGGATAACGACCTGCCGATCGCCCTGACGGGTGTGATCCTGTCCTTGTTTGATGAGGAGGCGGGTGCTGCCATCGATGCGATCAACCTGGGCACGATCGCCGCCAATGGCGGGCGCGCCAGTGGCTCTTTTGATCTGTCAGGGCGTACGATCTCCGGCAGCCTGAGCGTTGCCGTTGCAGGCGAAACCCAAGCCGCCTCCAGCATCACCGTGGGTGATGACGCCGAACTGCGCATCAACTCGGTGCTGCAGACACTGACCGTGTCTGAGGCGACGGCGCTCATTCCGCAGCAGGAGTTTTCTGACCGGCAGACACTGGACTTCCCTGACGATCGAATCCAGGTCACGGAAGCCGTCATGAGTGCAGGTGGCCTGACGCTGGTGGTGACCAACAACATCCCGATCATCATGCAAGTGGAGTTGATTCTGCCGGACCTGGTAGACGCGCAGGGCAACGCCCAGAGTTTTCTGCTGGACTCCTTGCTCTTCGGCCAACCCCGGGAGATCACTTTTGATCTGACGGACAACGTTTTTGCACCGGCCAACCCCCTGCAGATGCGTCTCGAGTACAATGCCCGCACCTTCGATTCTGACACCGAGGTGACGCTTGCCGCCGACAGTGAGATCGCCATTGAGGCGATCACCGAAGAGTTGGTGTTCACCCGCGTCCAGGGCCGCTTGAACCAGATCCGCCTGGAAATTCCCTCACAGCAGCGCGACGTCGAATTTCCATCGGGTCTCGATAACATCAATATCGCCTTCGCCAACCTCGCCGTGCACGTCACCAGTGGCGTCGGCTTTCTCGCCGATGTGGATATCCTGTTTACCGGTGTCAACGACATGGGCGAAACGGGCACTCTCGTTGTGCGGGAAACCTTTGAGCGTGGCGACCCCGCCGCCCCGAAGAGCGACACGCTGTTCGTCAGTTCCGCACAGTTGACCGATTTCCTCAATCTGCTGCCGACGTCGATCACCGTGGAGCCGGTCATCATTGTCGGTGATGGTCTGGAGGAGGAGACTATCGAAGCGGACCATTTTGTCTCTCTCGACAGCGTCGTATTCCGCACGGAGCCTCGCCTGTCGGTGCTGGGCGACACCAGGATCGACCCCGAGGTGCGGGACATCAGCTTTCGTGATTCCGAACTCCGGAACAAGATTGACACGAATTTCCGTGATGCCGTCATCCTCACCGAGCTTGAAAGCAGCATCCCCGTCGGTGTCGGCGTCCGGCTCATGGTTGCACGCACACGGGAAGCGGTGTACGACACGACCAGTCCGGATTTCGTTCGTGCCATCCCGCGCCGGGATCGCGCCCGCTTCGAAGTCCCTGCCGCCCCGGTGGATGGCAACGGGCTGTCGAACGGCACCACGACCAACACGGTCACCATCGCACTGGACAAGGACGACGTGCTGGATCTGATCCTCGAGGACGCCGTTCCGGGACGACCGGACTCTCTGTTCTCCGGGGTGCGGGTGACTCTGCCGCAGACCTCCGGTGAGGTCGAGATACGGGCAGACGATTTCGTCAACATCATCTCGGGCTTGCGCTTGCAGCTCGAACTCAATGAAGACCTGGTCAAGTAGGCTGACGAGAAAGAGGAGGCAAACATGACACTATCGCAACTGCGTATCGTCCTCGCCGTCAGCCTGGTGGGAGCCCTGAGCACAAGGGCTCTGGCCATCGGCTACGGCGACACCCAACCACGTCCCATGGGGCTGGCCGGGAGTTACACTGCCATGGCCCGCGGTGTGGAATCGCTCTACTGGAACCCGGCCAACCTGGCACTAAAGGACAGCCCGAAAGTATCACTGCCAGTCAACATCGGGTTCAGTTATATCCTCGAGAACAACAGCTGGTCTGTGTCCGACTACAACGACTTCAACGGTGCCTTCATCGATGAAGACATGAAGGACAATCTCCTCGGCGATCTCGATCGCGACGGTCTTCAGTTCAACACCGATCTGGGAATCTTCCTGCCGCTGATTGGTGGTGCCACCTTCCCCATGCCCTGGGGACTGCAGAGCGCGATCGCCTTCAATCTGCGTGTCGGCGCCGAGGGGCAGATCCCTGGCGACATGATTGAGTTCATGTTGCGCGGGAACCAGTTTGAGCGCGACCGTCTGGCTCAGGGCCGAGATCCCAACTACGACATCGCCGAATGGGACGGCGAGGCCTGGGCCCTTGGTGTGCTCAGTTGGGGTTTCGCCAAGCCCTGGATGCCTGCAGTGGTCAGTCCCTACGTCAGTCAGTTCACTGTGGGTGCCACGGTCAAATTGCTGGGAGGCGGCCTCGGGGAAGTGATCGATTCTGACGGTGGATTCGTCACTCGCGTCAGTGGCACCCAGTTGAATGCCAGCGGCGTTGCGCGTTCAGGTGCGGGCGTCGGTTTTGGCATCGATATTGGGGTTGCAGGCGTGTCGAAGGATGGCCGCACCACTGCGGGCCTGTCCGTAGTCAACCTGCTGGATGTGATGAACTGGAGTATCAGCACGCAACAGGATTCCGTCTTTGTTGTCGCCTCCGGTATCAGCGCGACGAGTTTCATCGGCAAGGATGGCTTCGACGAGATCTTCGACAATCCACGGGAATTTACCGTCAACGGCGTCGTTGATACGCTGTTCCGAGCCGACGTCGATTCCGCCACCTGGGAAGGCGGTGACCCCGTATTCCGCAAGGAGCAGGACCTCGACAGTTTCGGCAAGTCCCTGCCTGCCATGATTCGCCTGGGGGTGGCCCATTCGCCATTCCCGCGACTCACCGTGGCGGCAAACTTTGATCAGGCCTTCAGCTCCGGATTCGGGATCAGCACTACGCCGCGTGTCTCACTGGGAACTGAGTACCGGTTGGTGGACTGGTTCCCACTTCGTTTCGGTCTGTCCGGCGGCGGTCGCGCCGGGCGCAGTTCGGCTCTGGGTTTTGCCTTTGGGCCCTTCACCTACAAACGGTTCCGCATCATTATCATGGAGACAGCTGCCGTCAACCGTGGTGGGTTCTTTCCGGGAACGTCACAGGGTTTCGGTTACTCCATCAATTTCCTGAAGATGCGGATCAAACGATAGTCACTGCTGCAAGTTTTGCATGAGCAAGGGGCCGACAGCAATGTCGGCCCCTTTTTCTGTTTGTTTTGTCCAAATAGCGAAAAAAACTGGCCGATCTGCAGTTGTCGCCGATACAGAAGAATAGCGGGTACCTCATTTGATCTCCCCAACACGGCGTCAGGGAAGGGTTGGCGGCTCTCCTGCCACCCTGTAGACGCAGTGAAGTCCCTTGCCCCAAGGAGGATCGGCATGCAAGTCGGGACAACTCAGAGTCAGAGCACAGCTCAGAGCTATGGCACAACTCAGAGTTTTGGCACAACTCAGATTCACACCCTCGTCGCCTCGCTCAGCATCACGACGCAGATCGAGGCGAGCGGCACCATTACCAAAGAAGACGGTTCAACCGAAGCCGTCATGCTGTCGATTGGACGCACGATCGACATCAGTTACGCAGAACAGGTGATTCAGACCGAACTGGGCGACTCTTTCGTCAACGCCCTGACGGAAGCAGGGATCGACACTCAGGGGCTGGAGGACGCGCTCTCCGGAGCAACGGACTTCTCCCCCGAGGCAACGGCCAAGCGCGTCGTTGACTTCGCCACGTCCTTTCTGGGGGCCTTCAAAGGCAATCACCTGGAACAGGAGGGCAACGCCCGGATCGACGGATTTTCGCAACTGATAAAGGACGCCGTCGACGAAGGCTTCAAACAATCACGCGACCTGCTGGAGGGGATCGCCAAGATCTCGTCCCAGGTAACGGAGGAAGTCGACCGTACCTATCGCCTTGTCATGCAAGGCATCGATGACTTTTCGGATCGCGAGCGGGCCTCATTGGAGCCGCCAGAGACTGTTGTCGAGGAACCCCTCGTCATCTGAGTCTGCCCCAAAGCGTCACTCTGCCAGCGCCCCGAGACCGCAAGGTATCGGGGCGTTGTCTCGTTCTGCCGGTTGATCGGCCGACTGCCAGAAACGCAGGCACATGTCCGACACATGTCATGTCGGCAGAACCGTTCTGTGCGCAACGACATTTGGGTCGCTGCGTGAGAATTGTAACTTACTTTATGTACAATATGTTATGACTTTCGTGTCCAGCCACAAAAGAGGCGGCCCGAGTTTTGCAGCTTGCCTTCGAAGATGGAACAACCCGGACGACGAGGAACTTCAAATGAATCAGGACAAGCTGACGCACAAATCGCAGGAGGCCTTGCAGGCCGCCCAGCAATTGGCCCTGCGGCATGGGCATCCGGAACTCGATGTGCCCCATCTGGCTGTGACCCTCCTTGAGCAGGAAGGTGGTGTGGTGCCGCGGATTCTGCAGCGGATCGGCATCGACATGGGTGCGCTGAGGCAGCAACTGGATGCCGCTCTGGCGAAGCGTCCGCGCGTATCCGGCGACAGCGCCGAACTGCGTATGACTCGTTCGCTGTCGCAGGTTCTGGCCCAGGCCGAGGCAGAGGCCAAGGCGCTGAAGGACGACTTCGTCTCGGTGGAGCACATCGGCCTGGCTCTCATCGGCGATGGTGGCACCAGCGAAACCCAACGCATCCTCGCTGAAGCCGGCGTCACCCGTGCCAGTTTTTTGCAGGCCCTCACGGATGTGCGAGGCAGCCAGCGTGTGACCTCCGCAGATCCGGAAGCCAGCTACGAGGCTCTGGAGAAATACGGTGTCGATCTGGTCGCCCTGGCGCGGGCGGGCAAACTCGACCCGGTCATTGGCCGGGACGACGAGATCCGACGCGTGATCCGCATCCTGTCGCGGAAGACGAAGAACAACCCGGTACTGATCGGTGAACCTGGTGTCGGCAAGACGGCCATCGTCGAAGGGCTCGCACAGAGGATCGTACGGGGTGACGTACCGGAGTGGATGAAGGATCGTGCCGTTTTCAGTCTCGATCTGGGTGCCCTCATATCCGGTGCCAAGTACCGTGGTGAGTTTGAGGAACGACTGAAGGCTGTGCTCAAGGAGATCACCGAGAGCGACGGCCGCATTCTGCTGTTCATCGACGAGATCCACAATATCGTCGGTGCCGGCAGGACTGAAGGTTCGACGGACGCGGGCAATCTGCTCAAACCGATGCTGGCCCGCGGTGAGTTGCACTGCATTGGTGCGACAACGCTGGATGAGCATCGTCTGCACATCGAGAAGGATGCGGCGCTGGAACGACGCTTTCAACCTGTCATGGTCGATGCGCCAAACGTGGAGGATACAATTTCCATCCTCCGCGGCCTGCGCGAGCGCTACGAACTCTACCACGGTGTCCGCATCCAGGACAATGCTCTGGTGGGGGCGGCGGTACTCTCCGACCGCTACATCAGTGACCGGTTTCTACCGGACAAGGCGATCGATCTGATCGACGAGGCTTGTGCCTCGATTCGTACCGAAATGGATTCGATGCCGGCAGAGCTGGACAGTGTGACGCGGCGCGTCATGCAGCTGGAAATCGAGGAAGCGGCGTTGAAGAAAGAGAAGGACAAAGCGAGCAAGGAACGTGTGGCCTCCCTGCGCAAGGAACTGGTGGACCTGAGTTCCGAGGCTGACGTCATGCGCTCACAGTGGCAGTTGGAGAAAGATGCCATCCACCATGTCAGCCAGTTGCGTGAGCAGATCGAGAGCGTGCGTCTCGAAATCGAAGGGGCCGAGCGACGTGCGGACCTGAACAAGGCAGCAGAGCTGAAGTACGGAACGTTGCCGCAACTGGAGAAGCAGTTGGCTGACAGCGAGTCCAACGCCGTCGACATGGGCGGGGCACGACTGCTGCGGGAAGAGGTCACGGAAGAGGAAATCGCCGGGATCGTTTCACGCTGGACGGGCATTCCCGTGACCCGCCTTGTCGAGGGGGAGCGGGAGAAACTTCTGCGCCTCGACGAGATCCTGCACGAGCGGGTGATCGGTCAGCAAGAGGCGGTGCAACTGGTGGCAGACGCCGTCATCCGCGCCCGCGCCGGCATCAAGGATCCGCGTCGACCCATCGGTTCCTTCCTGTTTCTTGGACCCACCGGTGTGGGCAAGACGGAACTGGCCCGTACGCTGGCGCAGGCATTGTTCGATTCGGAAGAGAGTGTGATCCGTATCGACATGTCGGAGTACATGGAGAAACACACCGTGTCGAGGCTCATCGGTGCCCCCCCGGGTTACGTAGGCTACGAGGAGGGGGGTCAACTGACGGAAGCCGTGCGGCGCAAGCCCTACGCCGTGGTGCTCTTTGACGAGATCGAGAAGGCCCATCCCGATGTGTTCAATGCGCTGCTGCAACTACTCGACGATGGCCGCCTCACCGATGCACAGGGGCGCACGGTGGATTTCAAGAACACCGTCGTCATCATGACCTCGAATATCGGGTCGCATCATCTGATGGCAGAGGTGCAGGACGATGCCGGCGAGATTCTGGGCGCTGTTCGCGACCGTGTCATGGCGGAGTTGCACGCGCATTTCCGTCCGGAGTTCCTCAATCGTATTGACGACATCGTGCTGTTCAAGCCGTTGTCCCTGGGCCAGATCGAGCGCATCGTCGAATTGATGCTCGTGGATCTCGGTCAACGTCTGCAGGACCGGCGGTTGCAGCTGCAGACGACGGCGGCAGCACGTGCCTACATCGCTCGCCAGGGCTACGACCCGGTCTTCGGGGCTCGTCCCCTCAAGCGCTACATCCAGCATCAGGTGGAGACCCGCATCGGTCGAGCCCTGATCGCCGGCGATGTCGGTGACGGTGCAACGATCACGGTGGACCTGGAAGAGGGAGAGCTGCGTGTGCGCCATCAGAACAGCGGCGACAAGGAAGATGCGACACCGGCGGCGGCCTGAGTCGGGGGCATTGGGAACCACTGCGGGCCCGTCTTCGTCACTAGACGCGAGAGGACGGGAAACAGGACACCAAATAAAGGAAACACCGTGAACAGATTCATCATCATCGCCTGCGCTGGATTGCTGGGTTCGACTGCGGGCCGCGCGCCGGCCGAGGCGCCGCACCTACAGGATCTGCAGCAGTTCTCAGACGCCTTCGCCCGACTGGCGGCAAGCGTCAAGCCCGCTGTGGTGGCGATCAAGACGGAGAAAGAAATCGGTGGCCATGGCCAACAGGAGGGGCCAGCCAACGAGCCTTTCCGGGGTCACCCCCTCTTCCGCATGCCCCAAGAGCAGGATGGCGGCATTCAGGAGGGGCTCGGCTCCGGCGTCATCGTCAGCCGCGACGGTTACATCCTGACGAACAACCACGTCATCACCAGCGGCCGTCGTGGTGATGACGCTGTTGCCGATCGCATCGTGGTGGAAATGGCCGACCTGCGTTCTTTCGAAGCCGTGGTCGTTGGTCGCGATCCCAATACCGATCTGGCCGTGTTGAAAATCACCGATGACAACGACCTGCCCTTCCTGGCGTTCGGCAATACGGACGAACTGGATGTCGGCGAGTGGGTCGTGGCCATCGGCAATCCGTTCGGTCAATTACACACGGTGACAACGGGTATCGTCAGCGCTCTTGGCCGCGCCAACGAAGGCCTGACGGACTACGAGGACTACATTCAGACGGACGCCGCCATCAATCCCGGCAATTCCGGCGGGGCCCTGGTCAATACGGCGGGTGAACTGATCGGTATCAATACTGCTATCGTCTCCCGGTCCGGCGGGTATCAGGGGATCGGTTTCGCCATCCCCGTCGATCTTGCTGACAAGATCATGCAGCAGTTGATCGATCACGGTGAGGTCCGCCGCGGTCTGCTTGGCATCAACATCGACAATGTCAGTGCCCAAATGGTCGAAGCTCTCGGCCTCGACTCCCGCAAGGGTGTCCTGGTGACGTCGGTGATGGAGGACCTGCCCGCCGCTGCAGCCGGGTTGAAGGCATATGACGTGATCCGTGAAGTGGATGGTCAGCCCACAGACAACCGTGCCGCCCTGCGCAATCAGATCGCTCACACCCCACCCGGCACCAAGGTGCACCTGAAGATCCTGCGTGAAGGCAAAGAGCGCAGCTACACGGTAGAACTGGCCTCCCTCGAGGAGGCCAACGTAACGGCGGGGCACAACGAACCGAAGGAGACGCAGGAACTGGGCATGGCCGTGCAGGACCTTACGCCAGAACTTGCCCAGCGTATGGGTCTGGAGGAAGAGTCCGGTGTACTGGTCTCCCGCGTGCAACGGGCCTCGGAGGCGGCTCGCGCGGGCTTGCGCGCCCGCGACCTCATCGTCGAGATCGACCGCAAACAGGTGCGCTCCGTGCACGACTACGAGGCAGCTCTGGGCAAGGCCAAAGGCACGGCGTTGGTGATGATTCGCCGAGCCACGCGCAACGGGATCCGGACCGACATCGTGGCCTTGCGGCTGCCAGACTGACCAGACTGACCAGACTGATCGACCGACTGATCGACCGACTGATCAACGGACGGACCAACGGGCCTACCCCTGCTGGCCATGGACGGGCGCTGACAGCAACGCCTGAAAAACAAGCCCGACCCCCTTCGGGGGGCCGGGCTTTGGCCTGTCATGATCGGCCTCTCCCTTGACGGCAGGGCCGACAATCGCGATCTACCGTCTGTGAACTACCGATCGATATGGCACAGCGATGCCGGACGTTACGTCCTGCTGCGCAGCTCCCTGACACTGACCGGCCCCTGTCGTGATGGTCGGCTGACCTGTGCCGCAAGCGGGCCCTGCCAACTTTACATCGATGGCATGCGTGTCGCCGGCGCACCCGGTGGCGCCGCTACAGAGTCCCCTCTGTGGTACGGGAGTGACCTGGCTGGCAGCTGGGATGTGGGCACACACGAACTGGTCGTCGTCATCGACGGCGGTCCTGGTCAGAGCCGACCGTGGTTTGCTGTTCACGGCGAACTCGCCGCTTCTGCAAGTGGCACGACGGCACACACCATTGAGTCGGGGTTGCACTGGCATGCTCTCGAGTTGCCGTCGGCACCAGCGACATCGCAGGCAGATGAGCGCTTCAGTGCGCTGGACGATCCGCGTTTGGCGGGCATCCCCTGGGAGGGTGTTATCACGGTGGATGTTGCTCCCGTGGGGACTGCACCCATCGTCGCCGAGCGCCAGATTGAGGCCCGCGAGTTCGTTGCTTTCGAGGAGACACACGCCGACGGCGAACTGACATTCTCGCCCGCACCCATCACACCGCGCAGCAGCAAGTTCGTACATCGCGACGGGCTGCTCGCCGGCCCGGCCCCGGCAGCCTCCGTGCAGACCCGGCCAGAACGTGGCTTCAGTTTCGTGGTCGACTTCGGTCGCACTGTCACCGGTATACCCAATTTGCGCCTGCGCGACGGCCGGGGTGGCATTGTTGAGATCGGTCTGGCAACAAGTTGGGGTCGTATCGAGCGGCGATTGCGGTACGTGTGTGGTCCGGGTCGGCAGGACTGGTTCGCCCTGTATCCGGTACGGGCTCGCTACGCCGTGGTCCATCTGAGTGGTTTTGATGAAGAGTGCCAGTTTGAACGCCTGGCGATCTGCGAACGTTTCGTTCCTGTGTCCGGATCGGCGCGACTCGAGCTCGGAGATGCCTTCGACACAGCCTGGGCCCATGGAGCAGAATCGCTGCGGGACAATCGGCTCGGCGTGTATCACGTCGCGCCGCCCCCGCAAGCCTGCGACTGGCTTGGCGTAACTGTGCTGCTGCGGAATGAGGCCACCCGAACGGGACACACGGATACAGCGCGGGCGACGTTACTCGGCCGGGCCCCGGTACCCTCTTCGGCACCTGCCTCAGCCTTTGCTGTCTGTCTCGAGGCCTACCATCTGTGGTCCGGCGATGAGGAAACCACTCGTATGCTGCTGCCGTCGGCGATATCCTCGGCAGCGGCTGTTGCGGACCCGCGAGGCAGCACACAACATCTGGCCGAGCACGCCGCCGGCGCCGTGGCGGCAGCCAACCTCTGCCGCACTCTGGGACATACGGACGCAGTGGCCCTCTGCCAGGAACGTCTCGGCGAGCTTGCGAGCCTCATCGAGACACGCTGGCGCGACGATCTCGGTCTCTATGCCGATGCGGCCGATGTTGTCATCTTCAGCCAACTGACCCAGGCGCTCGTCCTTTCAACCGATGGGGTGCCGCCGCCGCGAGCCAGTCGCATGGCCCTGGCCATGCGCGCCGCCGGTGTGGTTCCTGTGAGCGACCTGCGCCAGTCCTTCCTTCTGGCCGATGGCCTGTGGCGCGGCGGCCAGAGCATTCGGGCGCTGGACGTCGTGCGCAACCAGTGGTCGAGAATCGCGGATCGTGCCGGACGCACGTGGCGTGAAAAACGCGCCGCAGAGACGGATCGCCTGGCACCGGGACCTGATTATCTGCTGGTGCGCTGGCTGCTCGGGGTGTCACCCTTGGAAGCCGGATTCCAGCGGGTCCGCGTGCACCCGGCTTTTGCTCTGGTGCCGCAGGCCGATAGTGAACTGCTGACGCCCAGGGGGCTGTTGCGGCTGTCCTGGCGGACCGAGGACCCGAAGGAAGAGATGCACACGACGCTCCAATTGCAGACCGAGGGGGATGGCAGCACCGAATTGATCCTGGATCGTGGTGGCCGCCGCCATCCAGCGATCAGCGTCAATGGCGAGGCCGTCTGGCGCAACGAGAAGATGTACCCCAACCCGACCGTGCATGAAGTTGCTGCTGACGAGGACGCCGTAACACTGGTGTTCACCCGCGCCGGCACGTGGAACATCATTCTCGAATGAGTGTTGCGCCGCTGCATACGGCTGTGCACGAACCACGCCAGAGGGGCGAAGGAAGAGCCCCGATGCTGATCCTGCTGCACGGGTATGGCAGTGACGAGGCGGATCTTCTTGGTCTGGCCGACCATCTGGATCCCCGGTGGCACGTAATCAGCGTGCGGGCCCCACTGCGCCTCGATATGGGGGGCTACGCCTGGTTTCCGATAGAATTCACCGATACCGGCCTTGCCGTCGACTATGAAGCTGGCGACGAGGCACTGCAGCAACTTGCCCAATTGCTGAAGACCCTACAGGATGGCACAGGCAATAGTGCAGCTGATACCTTTGTCCTGGGCTTCAGTCAAGGAGGGGCAATGGCCCTCGGCCTGCTGCTGGCACGGCCAGAGGATCTGGGCGGGGTCGCCTTCCTCAGTGGTTTGTGGTCCAGGCAATACATGCCGGCGACGGCGCCAGCCGCTATGCGCGGCAAGCCGGTGTTGCAGACCCATGGCATCGGGGATCCGCTGATCCCGATCGCGGCGGCGCACGCTTCCCGAGAGTTGCTGCAGGAACTTGGTGTTGCCTTGACCTACCGCGAGTACGGCATGGGTCACCAGATCGACGCGGACTGCCTGCGTGATGTCAACGCCTGGCTGACGGCACGCCTCGACGGCGATTCGTCGGAGATTCCCTCCGTCTAGCCTCAGTCCAGAATGCTGCGCAGTCGCCGCGGTGACAGGCGATGTCCCATCAGGGGCTGGGCCTTGCGTCGATTCGATTGCTGCCAGATGGCAAACAACCCATCGTTGTCGGCCACCGCAGATACGTAGCGGTTGCAGCCTGTGCCAGCCGCTGAGACAAAACTCGGCTCCATGACGCTGAGGCGCCGCACGCCGTGAGGGAAGTCCTGATCCAGGCCCCAGGCGACCCCACCCAATTCCTCGCAGGAATGCCCACGTGGGCGCCGCACGCCCTGGCGATGTGTCTCATGCGGCCGCAGGCATTCAGCACCATCGTAGAAATACAGGCTCAGCGGCGGCAGATCGGCGAACACCCCGATCCCGGGCACC
>CALFPI010000189.1 GCA_937919035.1 uncultured Gemmatimonadaceae bacterium | reverse complement strand
CTCAGGCATCGACGGTTCCTTCCACGGCATCCAGTACCGGCCCCAGCTCGTAGCGCGCCACCGCGCGGCTGAGGGAGGCCGCCAGGCGCGCCTCACGCTCCCCCAGGCCCTGCAGGTGCTCGAGACAGAGCTTCACTTCGGTGACGTTGTGCATCTGCGCCGCCTGCCGCAGGCGCCCGCGCAGGGCACCCGGTAACGCCATTCCGGCGTATTCCTCGTGGGGCTCCTCGTCGCGCGGCGTAGCCCGCTCGGCCACCGCGTGCACCGCCGGCAGGGGCCGGCTCGCCGCCGCAGGCAGGTTCAACTCGAACCAGAAATGTGCTCCCTGTGCCCGGTCCGTGTCCAGGCGCAGGCGCCCCCCCATGAGCTCGACATGCCGGCGGGCGATGCTCAGGCCCAGGCCCGTGCCCCCTTCGGCGCGCCCCGAGGCGCCCTGCTGGAAGGGCTCAAACATCGTCCCCTGCTGTTCCGGGGCAATGCCCGGCCCGCTGTCGTTCACGTCGAAGCGATGGCGCTCGGCCTGGCGGCGTACGGCCAGCCGGACGAAGCCCTTGTCGGTGAACTTCACGGCGTTGCCCAGCAGGTTCACCAGCACCTGGCGCAGCTTGGCCTCGTCACCCCGCACGGCGCCGACGTCGGTGCCCCGCTCAACCTCGAAGCGCAGGCCTTTCTGTCGGCAGCGCAGTTCGAAGAGCGTCGACAGGCCGTCCACCAGGTGGGCCAGATCGAAGTCTCCCGGCGCCAGTTCCATGCGCCCCGCCTCGACCTTCGACAAGTCCAGGACGTCGTTGATCAACTGCAGCAGGTGACTGCCGTTATCGTAGATGGCCTCCATGTTGCGCCGCTGCTCAGGTGTCAGACTCGACTCGTCGCGCAGCACCTGGGCGTAGCCCAGGATGGCGTTCATCGGCGTGCGGATTTCGTGCGACATGTTCGCCAGGAAGGCGCTTTTGGCCTCGTTGGCGGCATCGGCGATCTGCCGGGCACTCCGGGCCTCCAGCAGTTGCTCCCTCTGAATTCGTCGCTGGCGCCGCTGCACGACGTAGCGGACCCCCATCAGCAGAGCCAACCCGATCACCAGAATGCCGCCGCCCAGTTCCAGACGACCGCGCCACAGACGCCAGCGCCAGACATCGAGATTGGTGGCATAGGCCGCCTGGATCTGCGCCGGCGACAGAGCCCGGTTGTGCAGGGCCACCTCGTCCAACTGGCCAACGAAGAATGACGCCCTCGCCGGCGCGCCGCCGAGCAGCAGCGGACTGCGCGTCTCCAGCCAGACCGGATGGTCGGAGGTCGCCGCTGCGCTCAGTTCGCCGTCGACATAAAGGGAGACGTCCTGCTCCCGGCGCACCACGGCGATGTGGTGCCAGTCATTCGGTGACAGAGGGTGCGGACTGGCGACATACACGCTGTCGCCGCTGGACGACAGGTGACACTCCACGTGGCGCTGCGCGTCCAGCCGCAGAGCGAGGGCCTCGCCGTCATTCTGATGTTTGGCCAGCAGCGTGCCCGCCGAGGCCCTGCCGTCGGGGCGTACCCACAACTCGGCAGTGAAGTCTTCCGCGCCGTAGTTGCCGATGCGGGCGTCGAACTCGACATAGGCGTCGCCGTCGAAGGAGAAGGCCTCCCCCGTCATGCCGTTGACGTAGCGCACCGGTCCGACGGCGATACCGTCGTGGCCGCTGCGCGTCCCGTCGAGAGGCGTCCCCTCACCCGACCACCGAGCCCGGGCGTGGGCGCTGTAGAGCCGGGTGATCTCGTCCTGCCCGACGGCGACGTCGTACAGCCGGACCTCGTCGATCCGTCCCGCGAAGGGCCGTCCCACCAGATTCGGGTTGGAGACATGACCACCTATACCCAGGTCGGCAATGCTGCGTGTGAGCGGACCGATCGAGTCTGTGCGCTGGGTCAGCAGTACACCGTTGGCGTAGAGCCGGCGCTCACCGGCGTCGGCGTCCCAGACGCCGGCGACCAGCGTCCAGGCCTTGAGGGGCAGGACGTTGGGCCGCGTCGGCGAGGCGTGCAGGTTCTCCTCCAGCTGACCGGCGTCGTCGGAGATGCTGAAGTCGAGGCGCATGCCAGACGCCACATGCAGGAACCAGGCACGCTGGTTGTCGGTCGGCTCGCCGTCCCCCCAGACCCCGACGATGCACATCTTCCGATCCGCCTCGGGATAGACCCAGGCCAGAACGGAGAAGTCCTGGTCGGGCACCAGCGAGGGATCGTTGGGGACGCGCACGCCGTTGCCCATCGTCCCGGCAAAGTCGAAGGCCTGGCCGACGACGCCATCGGCGAAGGAGGCTTCACCGACGAGCCGCCCATGGGCGCCGCCGGCATCGTCCCGGGCGTCCCCTTCTCCCGCCCAGGAGGCCCGCAGGCTCGGCGGGGGCGGCCGCAGCCCGAGGCCCGGCAGATCGCCGACGACACGCAACGGTCGCCGGGGGATCGTGATCAGCGGCGAGAACACATCGACGTTATAGAGTCCGGTATCGAGCAGAGCGATGCTGAAATCGCCGTCCTCATCGGTGTTCGTCTTCCCTTCCACCCCGGTCGCCGACACGAAGCGCACCGTCGCATCGAACAGCGGCGTGCCGCTCTCGTCCTGAGCCCGGCCGCTGACAATGGCGACCGGCGTCAGCGGCACCGTCGATCCGGGAAAGGGGGCGGCGGCGATGCGGGCCCCGGACCGCAGGGCGCCGTCGTTCCCGCCGGGAGTCGCATCGCGCGCGTCACCGGCGTCGAAGGTCCACAGCCCCACCAGGTCAGGCTCGTTGCCGTTCAGCCTGCGTCCCAGGTCGCGCCGAATCTGCTCCCCGGTGCGCTCCACGGACCACAGACGCACCTCGTCGAGGGCCCCGTGGAACGGTTGGTTCTCCTCCCATGGGGACAAGCCCAACCGCACAGCGATCGCCGGCCCGACGTCGGCAAAGCTGCCGGTGAATTCGTCGCGCGCCACGAGGGCGCCGTTGACATAGAGCCTCAGACCCTGAGGGCCGAAGACGGCGGCGGTGTGACACCACTGGCCGGGGGGCAGGTTCACACCACGGCGCACCACGGAGACATGATCCTGCTCTCCCGTGTAGACGAAGGCCTGCAGGGTCGCGTCGCCATCGAAGTGATTGATGCCGATACCGCGCCAGGTCTGTCCGGTGTCGTAGGCGAACCACTGCGAGAAGTAGACCCAGTCATCCCAGCGCACCCAGGCCTCGACGGTAGCCTCGCGCAGGGAATCGAAGACGGCGGCGGGCAACTCGACATGAGCCCCGGTCCCGTCGAGTTCCAGGACCCGGTTCTGCGCCGGGGCTGCCGTTGCCGCCAGGCACAGCAGTAGGAAAACGTCGCGCCGGGCAGCGCAGCGCCTCACAGGGGGGGTGCCTTCGTCAAGCCCATGGCGAAGGGCGGGTTGCTCGCGGCGAAATCGCGCGCCGCGCGGGTCAGCGTCTGCGGTGAGCAGGGAGTCTGGTTGGCCAGGGCGATGGCCTTGTCGAAGAGCCTCGCGTCCTTGGCCGCCGCAAACCACTTGCCTTCCTCTCCCGGGGTCGTGGCAACGAGATCGTTGAGGATCTCTATCGGCTTCTTCTGAGGGTACTTCCGGGCCACTGCCCGAAACCACGCCAGGTACGTGCTGGTCTGATTTGCCAACAGCCCATAGCGACGATAAGCCTCCTCGGCACACCCCGAACCCAGCAGCAGCTCCTCGCATGTCTGGGCGATGGCAACAGGGCTGTCGTTCAGGCCACGGCCTTGTTCGGCGAATTGGATGGCCTCCGCCGTCCTGCCCAGAGCCGCCAGGGCCCGCACGCCATACTGTCGGTAGTGCCACATGTCATATGGGGCCATCTCGAGCAATTCCAAGAGCTCCCGATGGCGCCCGGCGGTGAGCAATGCGCTCAGGCAGTTCGTTGTCCCCTGGAAGAATCCACGCAGTTGCCGCTCCAGCAACAGCACAACACCCTCGGCCGCCAGAACCTTGTCCTTGCGTGCGACCTTCTTAATCTCGGACGTAGCCTCTTTGATTCGCTTGATGGCTGGTTGAGACTGCCAACCGAACGCGTGCCGCCGAAATCGTGCGCGGAAGACCCACTGGTAGTGTTTGGCCTTGGTCGTCATTGCACAGCCCGAGTGGAAGATTGAGGACGCAGACAATTTCCGCGCCGTGCTCTGTGGCAGCAAGGTTGCTGGAGTCACACAGGACCACGATCCAAGCCTACCCGACAACTATCTTCTGACAGCCACCGTGACCTTGAGATGCTAAAAAAAGGCGCGCCTGCCAAGCTGTCGTTCTGACGTGACGGGGGGTGTCGTAGCAGGACAGCACTCGACACCCCCTCGTCCAATCACCTCAGCTCACACCTGTAGGTGCAGATCTCACGACTTTCGAGAGCCCTGAGAATTTTCGGGAAATTTTCCTGCCCAATGAGGGGTAATTGAGGGACGCTTTGAAAACGAGCTTTTGTAACTTGTTGTCAATCAAGGGGTTATGAATGACTAACATCGAGAAGTACCTCTTCGACCTGAATGGTTACCTCGTTCTGTGGCAGATCGAGACAGCAAAGGAGATCGCTGCGGCGATGCCCGCATCGGCCACCGAGAAGACGCAACAACATGAAAGCTCCTTGGTAGGCGAGTCGGAGCGGCTCTCGGGAACGTCGCAAGCATCTTGGGCTTAGCTTGCCGGAAAGCACCTGGTGTGGACCCCTGCGCCGACTGCTCACGGCGACGGCGGCGAACGAGCCGATCTGTCGGAGGCACGTTTTCTCAAATCGAGGCGGATCTATACGGGTGTGACGGTGGTGGAATACCCGCTGGCGGCTATAGGCCCCGGCGGCGGGACTGCCGTCGTGCCAGGTAGTCACAAGGCCAACCCCCTTTCCCAAAGCCATCAGACTGTAGGAAAATGTGATGGACGCCGGCAGCGGATGCAGCCAGGTCTTCGACGGCGGCGGCGACCATCTGACGCAGTTCTCGGCCCGTTGACGTGGATACCTTTGACTTTGACGCCGGCTGCGTCTCCACCGGTTTTTACGCCTTCATCTACGTCGAGATGTGAGCAACCGGCGAATTCTGAAGTTTGCACCATAGTCAATTCCCCTCTCCTTGGTATGGCACGAAGACGGATGGACGAACTGATCGGCGTCAAGGCGGGTGACCTTGGTAGCAAGCCCACGGACCACGCCTACGTCATTGCCCGGCTGCAGTAGGCGTAGATGGTAGGCGTTCGATTCTGCATCAGCGCACCGATGATGCAGCCCCTCCTGGCCACAGACGCAGGGGCCAGGTACCATCCGGGCTCTATGGGTAACCACAGCTACTTGGGCACATGTTCGTCCCAGTTGCTCCAGCTCGCACAGCGCTTCTGCGGGCTGCTGAAATCGAGTTGCAGTTGCTCCATTGTGCCCATCTCGAACAGAGTCTTTCCGCTGTGCCTGAGAGTACTGAAGTCGACGGCGCTGAAATAAGTCGAATCGGCACTGTCAATGGTGATGGCACAGTAGGCATCCGACTCGAGGTCGTAGACCTGTTGGCGGCCCGCGTCGAAGGAATACGCCGGTCGTCGATTCAGATCTTCGATTTTCGACGCATAGCAGAAGCGGTCGAAGATGGTGATCGTGCGCCCATCGATACAGAACTGCAGCCCCATGCCTTTGGGTGTCATCTGCTGGGAAAAGGTGTCGAAGAACGCCGGCCTGCCGCGGTCGCTGGGGAACAACACCGATGTGAACACCAGCGGAAATTTCTGGCTCGCATAGCCGGCGAAGTACTGACTCACAGCCATTTGCTCACGGTAGGCTCGATCAGCCGTTCGCTCTTCGATGTTGTAGCCGCCGATCGGAAAACCCAGATACAGCTTCACATCATCCGACTGCGTGTAGGTCAACTCGTCGCCCATGCTGATCTGCGTCTGGCTGAGGGCAAAACTGGCCGCACCAAGGGCCTCAATCTTCTGGGCGTGGAAGACGGGGCCCATGGTATAGCTGCCATCCCCTTGTGCGATGACGATGTCATTCACCACGAAGCAGTCCTGCTTCTTGAAGTAGTGCACGACCCGATCACAGATGGCTGCATTCCTCGCGTCATAGAGTCGGGTGCGCGAACAATCGACTTCATCGAAGGCATAGAAGAAGACCCGCTCGGATCTGACCGGATTGTATTCGCCAAAGTCGACGACGTGGGCAAAGAAGGAATGCTCCGCATTCACGCCCTGACGCACGATGAGCTTGTTGTGGTAGTAGTCGCTTCGATAGGAACAATTCCGCTCGGATCCCCTTCGGTAACCACTCTCGGTCAGCAGAATGCGCTCTCTGGCAACGAGCATGGAGAGGGCGTTCTCGTCGTTGTGCCCGTGATGGGTCTTCTCCGCTTTGACGGGAATCGTCAGGGGCAGACTCTTGCTGAAGATCTCGTGGGTCACACATTCATCGCGGTAGTTGAGCAGCAGGTAGGTGCTGTCCCTGGCCCAACCGCTTCTCAGGACACACTTCTTGCCGATCGTGTCGTCACAGACTTCCTGCGATCGTGTCGTCGGCACTTGCTCGACCAGATCGTCGTCGGCCCAGTCGCAGGCGACGATCAGTTGTTGCAGGAAGCGGCTGATGCCGCCCGTCAGACCAACGGGGATGGCTACGTGCGCCTCGGTGTACCGATTGACGGCGTATTTGAGTGTGCCCGAACGATACAGGGTCGCACAGCGCTCCAGGACAGCGGCGATGTGAACCCAGTCCGTGCCCAAATTCCAGTCGCCATAGTCGGGGATGAAGCCGATGGGCGTGACCAATCGGGCCCACAGATCGGCATAGTATTTGACGACGGGGCTCTCTTCGATCGACACGGTCGGTACATAGTCATTGTAGGCGATGAAACTCTGCAGCCACATGCCCTGATAGGCCCCGGCATCTTCCATCGACCACTTGTCGAGAGAATCGGCGAAGATGTGGCGACCCATCTTCAACCACCGGGCCGCATCCGGATGATCGGGGAAAGATACCCCGGCAGCGGCGAGATTCAGGGCGCGCAACATGCTTCTGTTCATGGGCCCGTATTCGGGCATCTTCCAGATCGGTGTCATCGACAGCTCGACGACTCTCTCGATCTTCGCGATCTCTTCCGCGCTGAACCCGGCCTCTGCCCTGATCGCGTTGTAGGCGCTGATGTAGGGCTCTGGCTCGAACATCCAGCCGAGGGTTGGGAAGTCATCGTTCCTGATTGTGAGGTGCTGCTCTTCCTGATAGGTCTTGAGCGTCAGGTAGACATCGTAGATATCGAGCAGGTACAGCTTGGCCCGGTCGAGATAGCGAACATCTCCTGTCTGTCGGTAGCGCCTGACTTCTGCGGGAGGAACCGTCGCCAGGTAGCGGAGCGGATTGTTGAGGGTGCCCTCGTTGCGCAACGCTTGCCTGCCCTCTTCGATCGCCGCTTCCCGTGTGGCCTGGTAGGTCTCCCAGATCCTGTCAGCAATACCGTACGCATAATCCAGATAGATCTGCTTCTGCATCGACTCTTTCTCGGTCTCAATACATTGTGGTGCCCGTCTGCACCGAAGTCAGGCAGCGGTGTGCATGACTCCCCGCACGAATGTAATTGCCGTAAGCGCATACATCGCTGCCGGCAGGATGGACCGGAACATGTTGGCCTGACGGCAAATTTTTCTCCGCGTGCCGCTCTCCCTTGCCTCGGGCTGGCAGGACACCGCCCGGGTTGGGGTCTCACCAGGCCATGGCACAGCCTTCGCTTGACCGTGATGCAGAGGGCTTCTCGCCCCACACATACGGACGGAGTCTCCCGGCCGTATCGGGGTATCGGAAGGAGGCCACCGTGAAACGCTGGTTCGCTTTCCAGCTTGACGGCGCCGGCGCACACTGTGTCGGCGAGGTGTGGGCGACAGACGCCGAGGATGCCTACGCCCTGGCGGCGAGCCTCCTGCGGTGTCGTGTGGATTTTCTGTCCGAAACCCCCTGAATGCGGATTTCAACGCGGTCTGCGGCTGGCCGGCGGGTGGACAGAGAGGTCCCTGCACGCCCTGCTTCAGGAGCCAGCCAGCGGCAGCGCCCCGCACCAGGAAGCCATCGTCGTACATGCGCCGCTCACGTGCATGGTGGCCATGTTGCGCCTCGATCCGGTAGATGTCGCAACGTTGAACCTGAGCGCCCCACATTGGTGCGAACTCGGGGACGTTGTCGGCGCCGCTATGCACGCCCTTCCTGCCAGGCCACCAAAGCCGCGCTGGCAACCTGATACGCCACCTCGATCTGCGCAAAATGCTCTGCAGCTGCCAGCAGATCCGCATTGCGTCCCATCTGCTCCCATTCCTCGGCAACTTTGCCCAGTTGCCGTGCCCCCAGATCCCTGGCACTGCCCTTCAGAGTATGGGCAGCCCGTGTGAATGTCTCCACGTCGCCGGCAGCATGAGATGTCCGCGCCTCAGCGATCAGCGCCAGGCCCTGCTCGCAGAACAGATCGACCACCTCGCGTACCGAAAAATCTGTGTCAGCTTCGAGTTCTACCAATTCCGCCAGCGCCGACAGATCCAGCACCAACTCCGAGGTCTGGGTGGCGTCTTCGGCAACGGCCGGCGCTGCCGATGTCGGTCGCTCCGCCGATGCCCCGTCGTCGGACATCGCACGGGCGAGGGACTCAAACAAGGCGAGGCGACGCACGGGCTTGGTGACATAGTCATCCATGCCGGCGGCGAGACAGGCTTCCCGGTCGCCCGCCATGGCGTGCGCCGTGAGGCCGATGATGTACACATGGTTTTGCGTACCTCTCTCCAGCTCTCGGATGGCCCGGGTCGCCTCATGTCCGCCCATCTTTGGCATCTGCACATCCATCAGTACCGCATCGTAGGCGTCCGCATCCACTTGCATCTCCCGTAGCGCCAGTTCGCCGTCGCCAACAGCCTTGACCGTGTGCCCTGCCCCCTCGAGCAGATGCCGGGCAACGCGCTGATTGACGGGGTTGTCCTCGGCCAGCAGGATGTGCATCGGCGCTAGCAACGGCACATCTGCCACCGCCTCAGGCACTGCTTCCATTTGCAACGACGGGGTGAGCGCTCTCGAGATCGCCGGCAACAGATCGGCCTGAGTGACGGGCTTGCGCAGGAAGCTCTGTACGCCCGCCTCGCGGGCTCGGGCCGTGTAGCCCGCATCCTCCAGAGAGGACAACATCAGCAGCGTGGTTGCCCGGAGGCTCGTGTCCTGGCGGATGTGTTGCGCCAGAGTCAGGCCGTCCATGACGGGCATCATGGCATCAAGCAGGGCCAGACGGAAGGGCTGCCCCGCCCTCGCAGCGTCACGCATTGCTGTCAGTGCAGCGGAGCCGCTGCCAACACAGACGGGAGACATCTGCCACCCTCGCAAAGACTCATCGAGGATCTGGCGGTTCGTTGCACTGTCATCGACGACGAGGACGGACAGTCCCGCCAACGCATTGAGTTGAGCCTCGGTGACCGTGCTCGTGGGCAGCTCTTTGGCGATCCCCAGTTGGACGGAGAAATGGAACGTGCTGCCTTCGGATATGGCACTCTCCGCCCAGACGCGCCCACCCATGATCCGCGCCAGTTCGGTACAGATGGAGAGGCCGAGACCGGTACCGCCATAGTTCCGCGTCGTGGAGGCATCTGCCTGCGAGAAGGGGCGGAAGATCGCCTCCATCTTTTCTACACTGATGCCGATCCCCGAGTCCTGCACGGACCCATGCAGCACAAGGCTGCTCGCCGTGACAGAATCGGCTCGCAGATCGACGACGACCTCGCCAAACTCGGTGAATTTCACCGCATTGCCGACGAGGTTCACCAGGATCTGACGCAGCCGAATCTGATCGCCCACGACCCCATGAGGTAGCGCCGGGTCCATGCGGTAGATGAGCTCGAGATGTTTCTCGTTGGCCCGTGGAGCCATCATGCGCATGACGCTGTCCGTCACTTCCGCCAGATCAAAAGGCGCCTGTTCCAGATTCATACGGCCTGCCTCGATCTTCGACAGGTCGAGGATGTCATTGATGATGCCCAGCAGGGATTCAGAGGAAGCGCTGATCGTCTCCAGGTAGCCGCGCTGGTGTGGTGTCAGTTCGGTCTGCTGCAGCAATTCCGTCATGCCGATGACACCGTTCATCGGCGTGCGGATCTCATGGCTCATGTTGGCCAGAAACTGGCTCTTCATGGCGTTCGCATCACTGGCAACGCGACTGGCCGCAGCCAGGACACGATTGCGTCGCACCGTCTGAATCATCAGCACGATGGCCAGCAGGATGACGACAACCACGGCGGACCACCCGAGGATGGCGCGGACCGGATGAGCAACCGTGATATCAACCCGTGCCGGCTCTGCTGCGTAGCCCAGGTCGCGGTCGATCACCTGCACCTCGAAGCTGTACCGACCGACGGGCAGATCCTCAAAATCAACGCGGTTTGCCCGTGTTGGTACCCAGGTGGAGTCGAGACCCAACAGACGGTAGCGGTAACGCATGGCCTCGGGGCGCGTCTTGAAACTGATCCCCTGAAATTCGATGCCGAGGAGGGCCTTGTCCGTCGTCGTAGCCACTTCTGCCGGGGCACCGAGGTGTCGATCTGTGATCACATCGATCAACTGTATCGTCGGCGTCGAGGGTCGCGGATGGTAGCGCGTGAGGCCGCGGGTAGAGCCGATCCACATGCCGCCGGAACCGTCGGACTCCAGGGCCCGGATCTCGTTGCTGGGTAAGCCATCGCGAGGCAGCAGACTCTGGAACGTCAGGCCGTCAAAGGAATTGACGCCTGCGTCTGTTCCCAACCACAAGTGGCCCGCGTGGTCGAGGGTCATATGACGCACCGTATTGTGAGCCAGGCCATCGGCACTGCTGAAGGACTTGAAGCCGTGTCCCGTCCACACGCTGGCGCCGGCATCAGAACCAACCCAGACGCGGCCGTCATCGTCCAGGCTGAGTGACAATACGGTGTTGCTCGGCAGTCCGTCCGCCGTACTGAAGGTCCGCAGGCTGTCCTTGGCGCCGTCCAGGACGGACACGCCTGCCTGCCAGCCGCCCAGCCAGACACGGCCACTTCTGTCGACGAGAATGGCATCGACCTCAACGCCTCCCAGGCCGTCCGCCGGCGTCAAATGGCGGAAAATGGTGCCATCATAGACATAGGCGCCGGACTGACACGTACCGATCCAGATGCGCCCCTGATGATCCTCGGCCAGAGACAGCACCAGATTCCGGCCCGGTCCCCCGTGGATCTGCTGGAACTCGTTGCCGGCATAGGTAACGAGTCCAGCGTCTGTGCCAATCCACAGAACGCCCTCGTGGTCCTCGAGCAAGGACCAGACCTGGTCGCCGGGCAAGCCGGTTGAGGCATCCCAGGTCTCGATGACCCCATCGGTCATACGGCTGAGGCCGCCCTCTGTGCCGACCCAGACCGAACCGTCCCGGGCTCGCAGCACCGTCTGCACGACATCGTCGCCGAGCCCGTCAGCCTGACTGTAGTGTGAGAAGTGTCGGCCGCCATAGCGACTGACCCCGGCTGTCGTGCCCGCCCAGACGAGGCCCTCGCGGTCCTCCGACAGGTGCAGGATCTGATTGCTCGCAAGACCATCCTCGACACGGTAGCATTCGAACTCGGCCCCATCGAAACGACACATGCCGGAGCCCGCCTGGAAACCGATTGTCGTACCCGTGCTGACCCAGATGTTGCCGTAGGTATCAGCCAGGACTGCCAGGGCCTGGTTGCTCGGCAACCCGTCCGCCGGGCCGTAGCTGTGGATTGCCCCGTCATCGTACTGACTCAGGCCGCCATCAGCAGCGATCCACAGGGATCCATCCGGCGCTGTGTCGACGTCGTAGATAGCATCACCGGAGAGCCCGTCGGTGCTTGATAGGACGCGGAAGGCGCCCGCCTCCCACCTCGCGAGCCCGCCCCAGGTGGCAACCCACATCACGTCGCCCTGCGCCTCGAGAGCAGAGACCATATGACTGGGCAGACCATCCTCAACGACCATCGTGCGGAAGCTGTGCCCGTCGTAGATGGCCAGGCCGAGAGGCGTGCCGATCCAGAGGCGGCCCGCTGCGTCCTGCGCCAGCGCCTGGATTCGAAGCGACGGCAGGCCATCTTCCATACCGTAGCAGGTGAGACTGTCTCCGGACGTCCGACAGAGGCCGGCATCCGTCCCCACCCACAGCCCATCCTCAGCCGACGCCAGGCACAGGACGTTGTCGCTGGGCAATCCTGCGCCTGCATCGAGAGTCGTCACCCAGAAACCGTCGTATCGCGACAGACCACTCTGCGTGCCAATCCACATGGCGCCGTCCAGCGCCTGGTACACCACCTGCACCGACCCGCCGGCAAGTCCATCGGCCTGGCCAAAACTGTGCCAGAGATGCTCGCGTGCACCGCTGCCGGCACGCTCGCGGCGACCCCTGATCTGCGACATCGCCGGACCTGAAACGGGCATCTCGAGTTCGGCGGACAGAGTGCCCTGTGCTTCGATACCTAGCAACGGGCCGGCGTCCGTTGCCCCCCTACGTTCGGACCGGTAGTCACCGGCAGGCAGCAGCAAACGAGCCACACCATTTTCGTCGGTTCGCACCACAACCCGTAGGGCGGGGTCGATCTCAGAGGTCAGCTGCAGAAGGGCGCGCGGCGCGATGGCGCCTGCGACACGAGCCTGGATCTCAACGGTGCCCGTTGAGCCCCCCGTCGCCGGAATCACCAGGTCCCCACGCCGAGTCGATTCGCTCTGTTTCTGTACACCGGCGCCCCAGGAGGTCCAGGAGAACGAGCCATCGCCATCGAAGTCGTTTACCGAGACATCGAAACCGATCGTCCTGCCGCCACGCCCGTCGGCGACATCCACTCCGGACATATCTACGCGCCACTCACACACATAGCCCTGATCGTGCCGCCCCCAACCGGCCTGCACAGATCCTTCGCCGGCTGTCGTATCCCAGGGACCGCGGATCATGTATTGGCGTGCCGCCGAACCCTTGAGGCCATGTTCGATATCGACATAGAGTTCGCATCCATCCTGGGTGTTCCACGGGCTTGTGCCAGAGGTCGACACGACGTCGTCATCGATGACGTCGATACCGACAAACAGGGCACTTTCCTGCTCGTCCCAGGCGACTCGCAAGCGCGCCGTAAGGTCCGCCGAGTTCCGGATCGGCGTGCCATATTCCGTGTACTGAATCGACTGCGACGGGATGGATGCGGGCCAGTCCGACAGATCGCCATCAGCGACGATGCCGCTGGCGTGCAGGGACGTAACCACGGCCCCGTTGTGGGCCACAACAGGCGTCGCCAGCAGGATCAGGCTGAGGGCCAGCGGGCGCGATGTGAGTATCCTCTTCATCATTCCTTTTGCCTGATCCCTGCATTCAAGGCTGATCTGGTCGATGCACGTGGGCTCAAGGTAGTATGTCGTGGTGCAGTTGGTAACACGCGCCAGGAAGGTCTGCAGCACGAACCGCGCACACCGATATCCTTGCCGCCCCGATCCGCGCAAAGGGCCGTGCCCGCCTTCGGTGCAGGTTGCCGACCTCTCATCGTCACGTCTTACGCACGGCTTCCCACTGGACACTGTCACCCACGACGTAGTCCGCTGCCCAGACCCAGTCACCCACCTTGGCTGCTGGCAGTGGTTGGCACAGTTGGATCTGTGTGTGGTGAGGATCCGGATTCCAAGCGTTGATGATCTCGACACCGCTGTCCCGGGCGACTGTGTCGTCGTCTGCGGCGCACAGTCTGGCGCCATGCAGATAGCCGGTGCGGGTGAACAAAGCGTAGCGCAGGTGCAGGTAGTCGCCATCGCAGCGGAGGATTCTTCCTCTGCCCAACTGGGAGGTAACGTCGAGCCACAGGCGCTGCCCACCCGCCACGGCCTGCCGGCGCACGACGGCGTAGTTGCGCGCCCGACCGTCGGGGTTGACGATCAAGCGCTCTCCGGGCTCGATGTCATCACATCCGACGACGTCGACCCATCCCGCCTGCCGGTCGAGGCCCCTGATGTGACCCGTCATGGCAGGCGCCGTCGACCATCGTTGTCCATCGAGATCCATGGCGATCCCGCCGTTGAGAGTTGTGCCGTCGGCAAAACTCGAGCCTTCCTGTTTTTCCGGTGACCACCACAGGCGCAGACGCCGACCCGCCTTCGTGTGCAGGTCGATGCCGATGGCCGCTGTATCGTTGCTGTTGATGCGCTGAACTTCAGTCAACTGCGGATCCCCGTGGCGCGGTTCGAAGACGAGATCGAAGGCGGTGGTTCCCTCGACCGGTGTCCGCCGCCAGCACAGGCCCCGGTAGGCATACGTCGATGACTCCGGCGGACCCATTGTCGCCGTCGCCCGGGCGCAGTACGCCTGAGCACCGCCCGCGCGCAGGACATGTAGGTCGAGGTGTGCTGCGGGATCGTGTGTCGACTGCCAGGTGCCGCGCCAGCCGTCGGCCGGATCGACGGCCGCGACGTCATCCATCCAGGCCAGGCCGGCGTCATCGAAGTGGGCCAGATCATCCGTCGCGCCGCGGCCGCCGCCGGGCCCCGCCAGCGTGCCGGGGTGCGCGGTCGTGCCGACACCATGGAGCTGAAGTTCCCCTTCCAGGCCCCGGCACAGGCGGAAGTGTTCCTGCCCGCCCGACACTCGGGCCAGATCAACAAGGACGACGCCGTCCCCATCGGTGGCAAGCAGGGCGATCAGTCGGCGGAACGTGACGTCTGTCCTGTGCCAGCGACCGTCGTCGGCCTGGGTCCAGCGCGCCGCCTCCACCTCCACCAGTTGTGCACCGTCCACGGCGAGGCTGCGCACGATCCGGCCGCGCCCCGCCAGGTGCGAGGATGTCGCGGGAATGGTCGCCCACACACTGTTGTGCGTCGCCCAGTGGCCCTCCCAGTGCCGGATGGAAGCCCACGACTGCGGGTACCCGAGATCGGACAGATAGGGCTGCCCGCCGGCCCACAGTTGCACGTCCAGTAGATCCTGGTGGCGATGCCCGCTGGTGTCGCCATAGACGATGCCGGCAGCAGCGACCTCCGGTGCACCCGGGTCGGTAGCCCCGTATTGTCGCAGGACCGCGAGTCCAACGCCATCCAGAATGGTCAGATTCCGTTGCCGATGCTGGCGGGCATGCACAGCATCGCGCAACTCGGCAACCGCGGGATCTGCGGTGTAGTCCGCCGCCCAGTCGAGGGATCGCGTTGCCAGTGGCGTGTGGTACGCATCGGGCGCCAGCGGGTGCTGCACGGCGGGGCCGCCCCCGTCACCGAAGCCGAGGTAGGCTCCACCCACCATGGAAATGTCGTACGGCGCCAGGGCAATGCGTGCGGCACGCGGGTCTGCCAGCAACGACGGCGAATCGTCGTACGCCCCGGGTTGATCAGCCTTCAGTTGCCGCAGGTGATGCTCCAGGGCAAACAGGCCGTTCGTGTGGATGTTATTGTATCCCCCCGTCGCTTCCGGCGGTGTGCCATCGGGGAAGAAATCGTTTGAGGTGAAGACCCGTAGTTTGTCGGGGCCCTCGTCGTAGATCCACTGCATCGCATCCTGCCCGTCGCCGCGCTGCAGCGCCCGCAGCAGTACCAGCACACCCTCGCTGACCCGGGGCAGATTGCTGGACGCACCGCCGTCAAGATGCACCTGCAACAGACAACGGAGCATCTCTTCCACCAGTTCGACTGCATCTGCGGGACCAGCCAGGTCCAGCCCACAGGCCCTGGCTCGGTAAACGATCTGCTCGTCCTCCCGCAGCAGGGGCCAGACGACATCGTAGGCAATGGCGAGAGTTTCTGCTATGTACGGCGTGTCGATACAGTAGCGCTGACTGCCCATGCGGTACAGAGCCCCCACGGGATCAGTCTGGGACGCCCAGTCCGTCTGTCCTGTTGTGGTCCATTGCCACAACAGTTCGGTACCAAGCGTTGGCCCGTAACGGAACTGTGGCGCCGCTGCCAGGTAGACCTCCTCTGCGGCGTAGCGCAGCAGCATGAGTGCGAGCCGGCGCGCGGCCTCGACATCCTTCAGTTCCGTCGCCCGAACGTGTGCTGCCATGGCGTCGATACCGGCACCGAAGGCACGCGTCTGGTCGCGGCAGTACGTGGCGGCAAACAGGAACAGGTGACCCTCTTCATCGCGGTAGCCGTAGCCATCGTCGACTACGGCTCGACCCGCCGTCAAAGTCGACCCGGCGTGAGCCCCGGAAAAGTCGCCCGTCAGCACATCATTGTCGGGAAAGCTCAGGCCACATTGCGGGCAGGTGGATTTAAAATCCGCCGGCATGTGCGTGCGGACCCATGGATAGAAGCCGCTGAAGCTGAAGATGGCAGTACCACAGGAGGGGCAACCCTGATGGCAGTTGACGAAGTGGGCGCGCGGCAGTTCCGCTACCGGCAATTGTCGCCAGAGCTCAGCATCTTCGGCGCCCCGCCAGAATTCGACCAGATCGGGCGCAGGTGCACTCAGGGGCAAGTCGGTCAGCACCTGCGCACGCTTCGTTGATGGTGTCGAGGCTGTGGCCAGCGGCCAACGGCGAGGATAGACGGCGCCATTGTGGTTCGAGGTCCGACGCAGATCCTGCAGGGAGCGCACACCCAGAACGCAGGATGTCTCCTGCGAACCTCGACGGGCACGAATCGTCACCTCTGTGCTGATGTCGGGCGCCTGTACATAGATGTAGAGCGTTTGCTCCGTAGCCGACCAGCGACGATCGATTTCGCGGCCCTGGCCGGGGTCGATCTCGACATCATCACCCTCGGTTCGCAGTGGCAGCCGGGTCACGCGACCTGTCTGCAGAAGACGTGGAGACCAGGCGAAGCTGAAATCGTTCATCACATTGCACCATACCATCCGTACGGGTCCGCCGGCACGAGCACGAAATTCCAGCGCGCCGGGGGATACCAGGTGTCAGGGCGGACGTCTTGCTCGACGGGGCCGCAGCCCATCTGCACGGATTCCGAACCGCGCGGATTGATTTCGTCCCACCGAGGATGAAGAGGAATTACAAGGGTCCAAGATGGTGCGTCTGATCCCTGTATACAAGGCTGATCTGGTCGATGCACGTGCCCACGCGGCGCACCACTCCCGCTGTCACGGGGCCAACGGATACACCTGTAGATTCGGCGCCGTATCCATGTCAAAACGAAGCGTGCCCCCCTGCAGCAGCCGCTCATGTTCGATGAAGGGTGTCAGCAGTCGCACGCCGTCGAGTGACACCGAGCGCACGTAGATCGCGCCGGGCTCCTCGACACCGACCGCCTCCACGATCAGATTTTTGCCCTCTGCGAAGGTCAGTTCTGCGCGCGGAAACCGGGGTGCCCCGAGCGCATAGATCGGCAGCCCCGGCTGGATCGGGTAGAGCCCGAGAGCGGTGAACACATACCAGCTCCCCAGTGATCCCGTATCCTCATCCCCCGGGTACCCGTCAGGCCCGGCGTGGTAGAGGTGGTCGCCAATGGCGCGCACCAACGGGGCCGTCTTCCAGGCCGAGTCCGTGTGGCTGTAGAGATAGAGAACGTGATGGCAGGGCTGGTTGCCGTGCGCGTACTGCCCCGTACCGGCCCGCACCAGTTCGTTCATCTCGTGGATCATGCGCCCATACGTGCCGACGTGCACGGTTGGCGGTGCCCGCAGAAAGCTGTCGAGCCTGGCGGCCAGAGCCTGGCGTCCGCCGAGCGCCTCCGTGAGACCGGCGATGTCGTGAGGCACTGCCCAGGTGTAGTGCCAGGCATTGCCCTCGACGAATGGGTCGCCCCATGCATACGGATCCAGGGGCATCCAGCTGCCATCGGCATTACGTCCGCGGACAAAACCGCTCGATGTGTCGAAGACCTCTCGCCAACTAGCGGCTCGCAGCAGGAAGCGAGCCGCATCTGCCTCGTGTCCCAAGGCCTCCGCCATGAGTGCAACGCAGAAATCTCCGTAGGCAAATTCGAGAGTCCTCGACACCGACCCCTCGACGAGGTCTCCCGGCACGTATCCCAAACGATCATAGGCTGCCAGTCCGAGCCGTCCCCGGCTCGAGTCCCCGGGTTCGGTGGCATTTTTACGCAGCCCTTCGTAGGCGATCTCAGCGTCGAAGTCGCGTACGTGTTTTGCCCACGCGTCAGCGAAAATCATCTCGGCCTGCGTCCCGGGCATGCCCGTCCGATACCCCGGGCTCGGCCACTTGGGAAACCAGCCACCTTCGCGGTAGGCGTTGGTCAAGCCTTGCAGGATGGTGCTGCCACGGTCGGGAAACAGGAGAAAATAGAGGGGCAGATGCGTGCGGTAGGCGTCCCAAAGGCCGAGATCGGTGACCATGGGACCAGCGTGAACGCGGCCATCGTACGGACTGAAGTGGATGACCCGTCCCCCGGGGTCAATCTCGTGCCAGCTGCGCGGGAACAGCAGGCTGCGGTAGAGGGCTGAATAGAACACGGTGCGGCGCTCGGCGGGGCCTCCCTCCACGTGGGCTCGGCCCAGTAGCTCGTTCCATTCGCCGCGGCCCTGAGCAGCGACATCGTCAAAAGAGGCATCTCCGATCTCACGCTCGAGGTTGTGCTCAGCCTGCCGCGCACCGATAAAGGACGTGCCCACGCGGATGATGAGGGGAGTGGCACGAACGCCGGCGAACCGTACCCACGCACCCGAGTGCTCGCCTTCGCTCTGTGTCGCTCGCCGGTGCACGGTACTATCCGTCCAAGTTCCCCAATCGACCGGCGTGCGGTCGAACTTCGCCCACAGGAACGATCGGAAATTGTCTGGAGTCCCTCCCATGTGGGTTGCCGTCAGCGCCTGGAGCCGTGCCTCGGAAGGCAGGATTTCGATGCGGGTACCTGGTGGATGGGGATCGACGATGAATGTGACCGTGTCGCTGCGCGCCGAGCGCACGCGGATGACGGCGGCCCTCGACGTGGGCGCCACCTCCAGGCGGAGTGCGTAGCGTGGCAGCTCGACTGAGTACGACTCCGGCCGCGATGATTCGTTGTCGTGAGAGAAGGGACTGGCCCGCTGTGTTGGCAGAAACCCAGGATCGCCGGTGACCGGCATGAGCGAGAAGTCACCGTAGTCCGACATCCACACACTCGCCTGGTGCGTGGCACGGATCCCGTTCAGCGAGTCGGCGCTGTAGTCGTAGAACAGTGCGTTCTCATAGTCGAACGTCTGCGGCGACCACGAGGTCATCCCTGACGGCCGGGAGGTGGCTGGGTAGGTGTTGCCACCCGACAACTCATAGGAGGTGCGCGTGCCGATCAACGGATCGACCCAGTGTGTCAGGTCATCGTCAGCTGCAGCTCCCACGGCGAGGCAAAGGCCGGACAGAGCGAACCGCACCAGCAACGCCAGGCCGGAACCGATGCTGTCAGCGATCATGGGCCGAGCCAACGTGTGGCGGCACTCACCATCGAACTACCAGCGCGTGGACTGGAAAGTCCAACGCTTTGACTTGCTGCATTTTCACCTCATCGTCGCGGTGACTGAGGGGCGTTGGTGCATAGCTCGGGATTTTTCGACAGATTCCCGATCCGCTAGGCCGGGTCTGATCGCATGAAATAGTCTGCAGCCATTGTGCGAGGGTTTATAGGGCCCATTATCGTACGTGCGGTCCCCTCGGACAAGGCTCATCTGGTCGGTGCAAGCGGGACCAATCGACACCTGTCGCCGTGCACCCCGCCGTGCGAGCCGGCCTCTCCACCATCTACTTGCAGCATCGGCCCTGCAACGGCCCGTCTCGACCAACAACACACTCCGATCTCCCTTTCCCCCGCCGATCGATTAGTTTCGATAACTTTCGCCAGCCGAGACCAACCGCCTTCAGACCGATGGATTCCTAGCATGCTGCACCACACCGCCCT
>CALFPI010000188.1 GCA_937919035.1 uncultured Gemmatimonadaceae bacterium | reverse complement strand
ATCCTCGACACGGGTCTGAACGTCGCCACGGGCACCACGGTTGTGGCCAACTTTGATCGCCTCGGGATTCAGGTGACACTTGCCGGATCCGGTGTGTCCACGGCAACGGGATCCTACGTCGACGGTGACCTGAATACTGAGACGCTGATCGTTTCCAATGGCACAGGCGGCTCGTTCCAGGTGGGTCCCGATGACGGCATCAACAACCGCATCGAAGTGACGATCGACGACATGCGTGCCTCTGGCCCGCGGCTCAACCTGAACACAACGTCGGTTGCCACGCTGAATGCATCACGAAGTTCCATCAGCACCATCGACGAGGCCATCAACAAGGTTTCCGGTCAGCGAGGCGATCTCGGTGCCTGGATGAACCGCCTCGCCTTTACCATCTCCTTCACGGAGAACTCGATCGAGAACATCCAGAACTCGGAAGCCTCGATCAGCGATGCCGACATCGCCTACGAAGTCTCGAGATTCACTCGAGCGCAGGTGTTGTCACAGGCCTCCACGGCAATGCTCGCCCAGGCGAACGTTGTGCCGCAAACGGCCCTTTCGCTCCTGCAGTAGGCATCGACGCAATGGCAGACGTACCAGCCATAGCCGCATAACACGAAGGCCGGGAATCATACTCAGGATTCCCGGCCTTCGGTATGTACGAGCAGAATCATGCCCAAGCATGGAAAAGGAGACCGAAGCTGGCGGTCCCCTTTGTCATCTCTTCCATTTCTTGCCGGATGCCTCCTTTGCTCCCCCGCCGGGCTTCCCCGCCTTCTCACCGTCGATGAGAAATCCGACGAAGCTCTTTTGCCCCAGTGTCTTGAGATATGACAACAGGGACACTTCTGCTTCCTTGCGATCGAGCTTGTAGCGCTGTCGCAAGCGCTCGATCATCGAGGCGACGGACGTATGGCCATCACACATCTGCCACACTTCGGTTCCCACCTCGTCAAGCGTGATGGTCCGCGTTGCCGGGATGTAGAAGATTTTTGACAGGAGACGCGTCTTCCAGGTCTCCTGACGCGTCACCTTGATCTGCGCTTCACCGGTCTCCGTCTTCTCCCAGTGCAGCAGTTCGTTGCGTGCCGGTCGCGAGTTCATCATCGCGTCGCGCGTCAGACGTGGCTTGTTCCGTGTGGCAAACATATCCGTCGATCAATTCCTTGAGGAAGTCGTCCTCTCCCTCCGGTCGCTTCTTGGAGAGATGCTCAACGACGCAAATTCGATTCTGTTCGGGGCAGTGCCAGGCAGCGCCTTGCAGATAGCGCCGCGGGCGTGGATTGACCATGGGCAGGGGCCGCAGGATCTGTCGCCACCGGCTTCTGGGTCCGCCCTGAACGCGGAGCCCGGCGTGGCTGCTGATCTGGGCTGGATGCACGGTGAAGAGGAAGTCCCGCAGATCCTTGCGAAAGAAGGATGGGTACCATTCTTCCAGATCCTGGTCGCGCAACAGCATCTGCGCCATACTCAACCGGTGGATGCGCAGGGTTCGATTGCCGCCGTCCTTCTGGAAAGTCAACCGAATATGCCCTGACTTCAGCTCGTACTCACTCAACTCAAAGTCGGTGGGAGCCAGAAAGCGCATGCCATACACGCTCCAGAGGTTACGACCACCGTCGGCCTCGCGCGGGTGATCCTCGAGGCTCGGCAACACTTCATTGACCAGAGCCTCGGCGTTCTCACCCACCGGCGCCAGCACTCGCATGAGCACGATGCGGTGACACTCGGGACAGGCACGGGCGAGGTTATAGGCGCGGTAATCGGCTTCCCATATGAAAGTCTCATACTCGCTACCCTCAAGCCAGCGCTTGTCCCGCAGAAACTTCGCCTGGCGCTGAACCGAGAACTCCATGCCGGACTTGTCTGCCTTCTTCTGCAGTTGCTCGATGTATCGATCTACCAGATCCGTCACAGGTCGACGGGCACCACGAACGGGCGCGGCGCGCCACTCGACTTCAGCGCGCACCATACGTGCATCATCGAGTCTGGCATAGCCGGATTTGGCATCTCCGTCCACGCGCCCCAGTTCCCATTCAGCGGGGACGCGCAGGCGAACCCCGTGCCAGCTGAAGTCGTGGTGGGCATCATCCATAGGTAGACAGACGGCATCCTGCCGGCCCGGCGCAACAGCACCGGACCGGACCGAGAGGATGGCGGATCGAATAGAAGCGGGCCGCGTTGGTCAGAAGATTAGGACGGAAACGGACTTCTGGATCAGAGCGATTGAGATGGACGCCATTCCCATCAACGCCATTCCACAAGCGAAACCCACAGCCAGAACCGGAGCATAGGTACGCCACTGCTTGGTTCCGTACTTCTTGTTGAAGTAGTAGCGCGCGAGCATGGCGCCGATGACTTCCGTCACCATCCAGTGTGGAATTGTCGTCAGTGCCCGAACATAACCGAATACGAGAAGCACTGGGAGCCCCAGAATCGACAGCAGGATATAGCTGCCCAGGCCAATGGCGGTCCCGGCGGCGATGATGTTTGGCTTTATGGCTCGGAACAACCAGGGCTCGTCTGTTGATCGCTGAATCCATGGACTGGAAAAATTCGGATCCGTATCGACAACAAAATAGTAGACCCATCCCTCGGGCAGGCCGGCATCAGAGGCGGCCCGGAGTGCGGGTCGAGGTGTGGCTGCCATGCCTACTTCTGGCTCTGCCCCGGAAATAAGAGCGCGGATCCGGCTGGTGTCAGCTACGGCATCACGTAGCAGAACGGCAGCACCGGGAAGCACACTCATCTTCGGTGCGAGACCACGAACCTGAATCTGTGCGCCACGATTTTCCACAACCGGGAACGGGTCGCTGACCCTGGAGGAGGAGGAGGCATCGACGCCCATCAACGCACCCGGAGGCATAGGTGAGACGTTCTGTGGTGCACCAGCGGCGAAATGGGTGTAGAACGCCTCGGTCGACGACCATGGACCCGCTGCGCCCTGAGTGCCACCGGACTCGACCCACTCATTGTCAGCCGCACGAACGCGCCAGTACCACCACTCCCCTTCGACAAGATTCGATGGAATCCAGGTGGCTTCGGCGCGATCAGGAGCCTCGGTCAACTCGCTTTTCAACGTGCCCGTGAACCAGATACACGTCTGCAGGGCCCGCAGCCGCCACATGACCTGAGCAAAGGGATAGGAGGCCGATGGGATCGGTGCCAGTTTCCATATGTAGGAGGAATACAGGAAGGTGGCGATGAGAACGATCGGCACCATACAGACTTCAGCCTTGATGATGCTGGTAAATTTCGTTCCCGTCAGTTCGATCTCGCGGAACTTCTGCGTCTGCGCCCCATAGTTCCCCAGGGGGAACGGCATGAACCAGATGTCGACGCCCTGGTAACCGGACAGAATGATTGTCGCTTCGCGGACATAGGGTATCGAAATCGTTTGTCCTACCATGCCCACAAGGCGGGCGTTCACAAAGGACTGGAAGGGTGTGAAGATGAGGGCAAAGAACAGAAAGAAGCCGATGAACTGCGTGAAGGCGGGCAGGAACATCCAGGCGATGACCATGAGACCGGCGGAGGCAACCGCATAGAGGGACAAAGCCACCCAAATGGGGAAATCGCCACGGCCGGCGGGAACGTCCCAGGTCCGACCGCTGCCGCCACTTGCCTTGTGCGCGGCAGCACCACGCACACCTTGAACCACCTGGTAAATGCCGATAATCGCAATCGCCCCCGTCGTGCCGATGCCGAAGCTCATCCAGAAATCGACGGAGTTGACAAAGAATGTTTCGATCGCTCCCATGCCCGGCTGCCAGATCTGCAGATAGCCGAGATCGTAGAGGATCGGGTTGGCGATGGAGTGGGCAACGACCCCGATAAAAGTGCCCATGACACCCCAGAAGGGCATCACCAGTCCGGCGAATATCGGTCCAAGGTGAGCCGTAAAGCCCAGGGGTGTTGCCGGGATGAAGTTCCCTGTTATCTGTGTGAAGTCGACAAAGGGGATGGGAATCAACTGGATCGGCTCGGTGAGCAACGCCCCGGAAATGGCCGGGATCGCAACATAGAGCACGCCAAAAACCAGCCCGATCATGGCGCCGGAAGAAAACACTCGCCAACGCCAGGACTCAATGCCCTGCGTCGTCTCCGCCAGTGCAGTGGCGCCCTGAGCGGCGACGGGGGCGAAGGGGAAAGGCAGGCGCTCGTAATCGGAGTTTACCCGGAACAACACGTAGGCCATCGTGAACCACGACACGCGCGAAATCACGAAATGGGCCAGCAGGATCCCGATGGGTACGAGCCAGTCCTGATGCAGAAAGGTGCGCTGCAGCAGAGCGGGCGAATCCAGTGGCGGCGCCCACCAGTCGGGAATCAGATTGGCAATGCCGAATTGCTGTGCCGGCGGCGACTGGCGCAGATACTGGTTCCACAGCAGGCCCTCAAAGGCACCCGTCTCAGCAGCGATCAGACCGGCTGCGACATAGTAGAGGACGTAGACTTCCTGCTTCGACAGGGATGTAAAGGAGCGTTTCGTAATCTCTGCGAAGAGGATGATCGTCACCCACTCCGCTGCGGCTCCCAGCGAACCACCAACCATGAGACTGAGGTACATATTCCCCGGAATCATGATGAAAGCAACAAAAAACACACCGATAATGGCCTTGCTCGTGAAGCCGTCCTCGAATTCCGTCGGCGTCGCGATCAGGTCACGATATTCCTCAATCTCCTGATTGGCATTGCCCCCGCGTCTCAACATGACTCAGCTCACCCCCGCCGGAGTAACTGATTGTTGTTCACCGGACAGCAGCGCCTTGGCTTGTTCGCGGTAGGTCTCTTTGGCCTCGGCGTCGACGGTGCGCCAGATGAGGAACTGTTTGCGAATAACATTCATGAACCTCTGGTTGACCCGTCGCCAGGAGGCGTCTTCGCCGCTGAGCCTCTGGATGTCGAGTTGAATCTGGAAGATGTTGTGCTCCGCCTCGGGAAGGGCTCGAATAATGACGTGTTGACTCACTCCCAGATCGAAGGGCGCCAGCCAGATGTTCATGTCGATCGTGTAGCCCTCGCCATATTCCGACTCCATTGTGCCAAGCTTGGCGCCGTCGGTGTAGAAGGTACCGATGGACTCCTCGCTGTACGAGTCGAAGTAGCCCATGAGGAACACGTTGAGACCGAGAACATCACGACCACCGACCGTGAAGGGAAACTCGAAATGCCAATCGTCGCCGTCCGGTACCGGCAGTCGCCAGCGACGGGTCACATCGGGCACCGCCATCTGTGACGCCTTGCGCGACGGATAGACGGTGGACAGCATGACGACGGCCATCACCAGGATACAGGAGAGCACCGCCGAGAGGGAGGAGTAGTTCAGCGTGAAACCCGTGGTAATCTCCAGCTTGGTCAATACCGTGGCCATGATCTGGCCGACCAGATAGCCAGCGACAACACCGAGGACCGCGTAAACGCACGACTCGGCCATGAACAGCCAGGCGATGTGACCCGGTGCCAGACCGACGGAGGAGTAGACACCGATTTCCCGGAAACGCTCATACACCGAGCCCATCATCGTATTCAACACGATAAGCGCGGCGATGAGGATCGGCACAAACAGATTGGCCATACCCGACAAGGACGTCATGCCAAGAGAACTGTAGATCGACACCTTGATGTAGTCGTCGCCCCGCTCCTGAATTCCGGCGAACAGGGTGACAGCCAGGCGGGAGAGGAACGTCTCGATCTCGGCACGTTCATCCACTTCCTCGTGGAAGCGGACGCCGACGGACTGCAGCGGGTTGCCACTGCCGACATTGCGCAGCGAGTGGTACGGCATGAGCAGGGTGTTGGCCGGTTCCAGATGGACGAATGGTTTGATGACCACCTGAGAATCCTCGAGTCCCTGCTTCTCGCGCTGCTCCTCTTCGGCGATCTCCTGGACAGCCTGTCCCCCCGTAACAGCAAAGTCGGCAGGTGTCATGGTCTCGTCGTCGAGATCCTTCAACTCCTTCATCCGTTTGGAGTCGATGACACCAATGACGGTGAACTGATCGCCGAAGACCCGGATCTGCACCGAGCCATCGCCGCGATCCACGTCGGCGGCGTCAATGTCGAGGGCCGCTGCGGCGATCATCTCGCTGGGCAGGATCACGACCTTTTCTTCGCCGGGGCGGAACCAGCGCCCCGCCATCAGTGCCCGATCGAGGCCCGTCACCTCCGCCTCATCCGGCGTGAGACCGAGAACGCCCAATGCGTTGTGGGCGTTCTGGCCATATTTCATCTT
>CALFPI010000187.1 GCA_937919035.1 uncultured Gemmatimonadaceae bacterium | reverse complement strand
ACTGGCCCCGTAGGAGAAGCTGACGAGGACCGGTCGATCCGGATCCTCGAGACTGACCCGCTCGATCTCGTCGTAGACAGCGCGTACCGTCGACGTCGGTTTGATCGGCAGATGTATGTCGATCAGTAAGGGGATGGCAACACCAAGAAAAACAAAGATGAAGATGATGCGGCGGTCGATGTTGATCAGACGGTCCATCAGTCGCCTCCGCCCAGATAGGAACGCTCGATGCCGAAGATGATGCGCAGCGACGTGGCGATCGCCCCCAGGCTCACCCCAAGAAGGATGCCGCGCTTGGCCGCCATGTTGGGAACCGACATGAGCCACTGCATCGTATCGGGGATAATATCGGCGATATACGCCCCGATGGGCACACGGCCGAGCATAACGATGATCGCTGAAACGAGAAGAATCGCTGCCTCCGGCGTGCGCGCCCGGAAGGTGCGGTAGGCGGCCGACGAGATGAAGAAGGCGAGCATCGAGAACATCGTTGCCGAGCTGGCGACGTGGACACTGGTGAACATCCACTGATAGGGACCCGTCGTCGCCTGGGATGCAAAAGGCCCATTGCCATCGTTGTAGACGACAAAAAGTGTCATCACACCGAAGCTGATGTAGACGATGAGGCTATACGCCCAACCCGCCTGCCGCTGGCGGATTTTCGACCAGTGCAGACTGAGGAGGCTGAAGAGTCCGAGGAAGTACGCAAAGGCGTAGACCAGGCGCAGCCACAGAGCAATCTCCCGTTCAACGGTCTGAGCCCACTCGTGCGGAACATAGTAGATCACCCAGCCGGTCATGCCGAAGACGAAGCAGAAGAGGAAGGGCAGGGTGCGTGTCAGAAACAGCATCGGTCTCTCCTCTTAGAGGGCGGCGAACAGGTGGGTGAGCGTATCGACCCCGAAGGTTGCCAGAATTGTACCGGCGACGAGCAGTCCGATGATCAACGCTTTGCCCACATCCTGCCCCTTCAGGCTGCCGAGCAGTTTCGGCTCCCTCGACAGGTAAGCGCTGGCGGCATAGAGCTCTTCGCCCATGAGCGTGTAATCGCAGGTGGTGACGAAAAACGGCAACTGCGTATAGGAGTCGGTTCCTGCAATCTGGATGGCACCGGTGGTACTGCCCGTTTCGGTCAACAGCAGCGACTCGGCGTAGAAGTAGCCCATCATGATGTGGGCTGCAGGGCGCTCGCGCACCATGATGCCTTCGACGGCGGCGGCATAGGAGAACTGCTCGGTTGCGGCCATGAAGACACTGTCGGGCCGATAGGCGTCAGGACGCCCCTCCTGCAGGTAGGCCTCTTTGACCACCTCCTGGCTTACCGACATCACCACGGGATCGACGTTGGCGACGCGCAGGTCCGTGTCGAAGCGTGCCGTCCGCTGAGCGACTCGACCGAGGATGTTGACAGCGGCGATGGTGGGGATCTGGTCCATGCCCTTGAGGCCGTGGACAAACAGCACCGACTTGCCCATCTCCGTCGCCCGGCCCAGGGCTTCGTCAAGCGCTTCCAGTCCGGCGATGCGCCGGATGAACAGGTCCTTCCGGCGGGCCATCGAGATGTACAGAAGGATTACGAAGGACAGGCCAATGCCGAGAATGAGGTTGTTCCACTTGGAGGTATTGAACCAGTTGCCGCGCGGCGTCGCCGACATGGTCACCCCGAGGGCTTCGCCGTCGGCGGTCTGGACTCCGAGCCGGACGAAGTAGGTGGTGCCGTCCTTCAGTGACTCTCGTTCTTCCCCGTTGCCTGTGGCATAGTCGGATATATGGAGAACGTGAAACCCGTCGTTGTCGTCGTCATAACCAAACAAACCCGGTTCGGCCGACTTCAGCCCGGGAGTAGCTGTTGCTGTCGCCAAGCGGAAGGGTCCGTCGGCGGCCGTGGCTACATAGACGCTGTAACTGGACGCTGCACCTGCCTCAGCGCGCGACCAGGTCAGGGTCAGGCTGCCACCGGCGTCATTCGGCGTATCGTACACCTCGATCGCAAGTGGCAGCGCTGCACCTGCAGCGACGTGCAACGCCATGACGGTACACGTGATCCAAGACGCAATCTTACTCAAGCCGTCTCTCCTTGCCCGATGGACACTCACTCCTCGATCAACTCGACGTTGGCTCTCGGCACCACAGCGCGCGAACCATCTTCGAACTCCACTTCCAGGACACGAACGCTGGCGCCGGACTCCACCTTCTGCAGTTCGGCAATCAGTCTTCCCACCTTGCCGATGTGACCGAAATATGGCGCCCGGATCACGCGCAGGGGATCACCCTCACTCATGCCTTCACCGTGTGCGGCGTCCTTCTCGGCAACCGGCGGGGCGCTCTCCAGATCCGGTACGATGATCTCCGGACGCATGACACCCGCACGAATCTGCGTGGCTCCGGAAAGCGATGCCTGGCGCCCGTGACAGGCATGAAGGATATCGAAGGTTCGGCGGGCCATGGCGATCCTGCCGAAGCCCTCCGTGACGATCACCGTCAAGCCGATATCTTCGGCGCCGGTAATGGCGACGCCCAGATCATAACCGAGCAGGTTGCGCAGGTCGCTGTCGTGCATCCCGCCACCGATGATGCCGGCTGCACCCACCTGTCGGGCCTTGTCGATGACGGCGTGTGTTACCAGTCCGGTGCCAACGATGATGCGTCCTGTGGACTCCGCATCGATCATTTCTACCGTCAGGTCCTGTCCCGGCGCATCACTCAGTACATGCAGCGGCCCATAGGCTTCGCCACCGACACCGAAGATGCCCTGCACAAAGGCGCCGCGGGTCTCGACCACCACCCCTTCGTCGGCGATCACTTCGACGATGTTGCCATCAACGTAGGCGAGAACTTCTACCGGTAACGGTGGCTCGCGCAGCAACACCTGGCCCGTTATGGCGGAAACGCTTTCCACGACGCCATCGACCTCGGCTTCCACGGTCGTCTTGAACCACTTGATGAGCGGCCGCGACGCAGCGATTGTCTCGCCCTTCCGTACGGCATCACCCTCCTTCTTGAGCATGAAGGTGTGCAACTCGTCGGCAGCAATCCCGAGACGGTTGACGATGTTCATGGTACGGACGTTGCCCGGAAGTTCCGTGCGGGCCACGACTTGCTCACGTTGTACGGTTTCACCCACCCGGGCCAGCACGAGGCCTTTCATCGGCAACCGCCGGGATCGGCGCAGTACTGTGTACTGTGTCACGCGCAGGCCTGGTGTGTAAGCGTGCGCCATATCAGGCCTCCTTGCCGGAATCGCCGTAGAGTTCGAGTGCCTGGTTCCAGGCAGTCAGCGATCGGCGACGGGCCTCAAGATCCTCGGGGATGTCCAGGGGACGTCCGCGGCCATCAAGTACCAGTCCCACCACGCCACCCCGCACGCGGGTGCGAAGTTCCTGACCGGCACCGGCGCCCACGTTCCAGCCACGATTGGGTCGCAGGATCAGGTCAGCTTCAACACCTTCGGCCAGGGGGATCAGATCGAGAGCCCCATAACCAAGACTGCCCTGAGTCCCGCCCCCTGCTGCACCATCGATGGTCAGCTCGTACGTGAGGCAAGGTTCACCGGCCTTCACCTTGCCATCACCCACAGGGGCGACGCAGGTGCCCAGATAGACGATACAGTCGCGCTCGAACACGTCGGTGGCGGCTTTCTCGTCGACGGAGGCCAGGACACCGAGGTGCGGCATCATGAAGATGCTGTCCACTGCCAACTGGGTCACGCCTTCCGGTTGGAAGGCGTCGATGAGCATCGCCGCTGTCTGCGACCGTCGCGGTGCATGGGACAGGACGCCGCCGCTCCCCACGAGCAGATCCAGAGACATCATATCGATCAGGCTGTCGCCGCTGCCACTCTGCTCGAAAGCGTCCGACAACGTCCGTTCCGTCTGCACGCCCTTGAGACCAACGGCCAGTTCGCGGTGCTGGACAAGAGCCAGACGCAAGGCCTCGCGCGCAACGGCGTGCTCGATCTGCAACTCTTCCAGCATGTGTGGGATCGTTGTTGGCCGGATCATCTTGTTCTTGATGCGATCGCGCAGGTCGGCCTCGTCGATGTCGACGGGCAGCCAGCGTACCACGTTGGGCATTGTCGCCTCGGCAAGAACGTTGGAGATGCTGTACGACATGCCGAGGTTGGCACTGACCGTGCGATTGAACACCGGTTCGGCAGACACGCCATCGTCGCCGATCACTGTGAACACGCTGAAGACGTCGGTTGTGGCACCACCGATATCGACACCGAGAACATTGATGCCCTGCCGCCGAGCGATGGTTTGCATGATCTGCCCGACGGCCGCTGGCGTCGGCATGATGGGTGCCCCCGTCCAGGCCATAAGTTCGCGGTACCCTGGTGCCTGGGCCATGACGTGTTCCAGAAACAGATCGTGAATGACGTGCCGTGCCGGCCCCAGGTTTTCACGTTCCAGCACGGGTCGGATGTTCTCCGTCAGGTGCAGGGCAGTCTTGCTGCCCAGGACGCGTTCGACCTCCGATTGGGCGTCTCGATTGCCAGCGAAAATCACCGGCAGTTCAAAGCCCGTGCCAAAACGGGGTCGTGGGTCGGCGGCAGCAATGTATTCGGCCAATTCAACAACATGGGAAATGGTGCCGCCATCCGTACCGCCGGAGAGCAGGACCATGTCGGGCCGCAGGTGTCGGATCCGCTCGATCTTTTCATGTGGCAGTCGACCGTCATTGGCGGCGAGCACATCCATCACGATGGCTCCGGCGCCCAAGGCACAACGTTGGGCACTCTCACCCGTCATGGATCCAACAACGCCGGCGACCATCATCTGCAGACCGCCACCGGCGCTCGACGTAGAGATGTAGATGTCAACGCCGCGGTTGCCCTCTGCGGGCGTGATGATCCGTTCGCCGTCGAGAATCTGTCGTCCGGACAACTCCTCGATCTCCTGAATGGCATTCAGCACGCCACGGGTCACATCCTCGAAGGGGGCCTCGACCGTAGTCGGTGCCTCACCGCGGCAGGTCTGGCGGTAGATGTCGCCCTGCCGCTCAATGAGAATGGCTTTCGTCGTTGTGCTGCCGCAGTCGGTGGCGATGACGACATCCAGTTTAGGCAAGGCGCTCGTCTTCCTGTCGGTGGATTGTATCGATGATCAAGTCCAGGCTGTGGCGTCTCTCCAGCAGACGGATCAGGCGATCTGTGTCCTGGCGCGAGAAGACGACGCTTACCAGGGGGCCAAAAAATGCCATGATCTGACTGCCGATGAAGGACAGGGGTCGGGCGCTCTCAAGGGCCATCAGGGCCGGAGCCGAGAGGTTTCGGCCGACGACAATTCGGCACAACCGTTCCACGAGATCACGCTCCTCAGGAGTAAATTCCGCCCCTGAATCCAGCGCAAAGGCGTGGGCCAGGCCGGTGCGCCAGCGTTCAGTTCGAAACATGGATTCTGATCAACGCATCGATCTGTGCTACATCGGCACCTGCGCCGAAGCGCAGGAACACCCCGCGGAACGCATCGAGTCGGCTGCGCTGGCGAAAAGGACTCAGGAAAACGCCGTCCGGATGACGTTCGGCACGTCGAAAGGCCGCCCACGGTCGCCGCCGCCAGAGCAGCTGTTTCCATGCTGCCCCGTGAGAATCGATAACGAAATGCGTCGGCCACAGATAACCCATCGTGGCGGCGATCAGCACGACAACAGCAATGACACCATAGGCCACGTTGCCAAGACTGGCCGTCACGACCGCAGCCGAACCGACAATGGCAATGCCCAGTGCCATCGACTTCATGGCTGGTTCTTCGCGCAACGGGTGACAGGACCACACACACGGCGGCGCGCTGGCAGCAACGATGGCGGCTTGTGCCTGAAGCTGGTGGAGTGCCCCATCGTTGTCAGATTGAACGTCTGGCACGGCCTCAAGCCTGGAAAAATCTGTGCGCGAAAGATCGATTCGGGAGACCGACCCAGGACCTACAGACAAGACGCATAAGTATAGCTCAAGCGGGCCTTGCCCGCATGCGTCTGCCAGCCTCAGATCAGCGCAGAAACTCCGGGATCGCCTCGTTCTGCAGAACCTGCTCCAGCGTCTGTCGCCGGCGCACGAGATGGAAAGCGCCATCCTTGCTCAACAGAACTTCAGGTGCCTCCGGAAATGAGTTGTAATTTTTCGACGCCATGGCAGCACAGTAGGCGCCGGCTCCATCGACAACGAGGGCGTCGCCGATGCGTACCTGCGTCAGTGTGCGCGCCAGAAGTCCCTCGGGATTGCCGGGCTCCGGCGTCAGCACATCACCACTTTCGCAACAGTGTCCGACAACCAGATACTCAGCTGTCGAACGGTCACCAGGTTCTTTCGGCACTACTACGATCGGGTGCTGGGCTCCGTACAGGCTCGGGCGCAGGATCTCCGTCATACCCGTATCGGTCTTGATGAAGGTGTGGCCTTCCTTGCCCGTGTCCACAATGTCGATAACGCCTGCCACAATGGCACCGGCATTGGCGACGAAAAATGTTCCAGGTTCGATCTCGAGGTGCAATTGCCTGCCGTCGACCTGGGCGAACTTGCGCAATTCGGCAGCGATGGGCTCGCCGGCACGTTGCAGATCGGTGGACACCTCTGTGCTCATCCGGCCAACTTTGTAGCCACCCCCCAGGTTCACCGTCGTCACATCGGGCAGATGCCGCAGCAGGTTCAGCGTCAGGCCCGCACAGCGTTGCCAGACTTCGGGATCACTGCCGGAGCCAATGTGGGTGTGCAATTGGGTGATCCTGAGACGATGGTCCCGGGCCGTGTCGATGACCCGTTCCAGGTTGCTGTGCCAGATGCCGAAACTGGCCGACGGCCCGCCGACGTTGGTGCGATTGCTGTGGCCGGAACCCAGGCCCGGATTCAGCCGCACGCTCACCTCGTGCCCAGGGCATGCCTGGCCAAAGGCGGCCAGTTGCCCCAGCGAGCAGGCGTTGAAGCGGGTCCCCAGGCCCACCAGGTCCGCCAGATCCTCAGGGATCTGCTGGGCTGTCAGCAGAATCCGCTCTGCGGGTACACCGGCGGCAAGGGCGCGCCGCACCTCCCATCCGGAACTGGCATCGATATGCAAGCCGCTACCGGTGAGCACGCGCAAAACAGCCGCCGAAGGGCATGCCTTCATGGCGTAGCGTACGGTGAGGCCGAATGGAGCGGGAAACCCCAGGGCAATGGCGGCCTGGCGCTCCAGAGAGGCCTGGTCATAGACAAACAAGGGGGTGCCGAATTCCGCCTGCAGGCGGCGCACCTGATCGTCGGTAAGAAAGCGAAGCTGTTCCATCGTCGGGGCCATGGCAGAATCAGTCCTGTTGTATCTATCTTGCTATTTTTATAGGGACTTGGTAGCTTGTCGAAACTCCAAATTATCGCTGCCGACCCACACACCGTCAAGACGAGACCGACCTCGTGCCACGTTACATTCTCGGCATCTCCGCCTACTACCACGACTCGGCTGCCTGTCTGATCTGCGATGGGCACATTGTGGCGGCAGCGCAGGAGGAGAGATTCTCGCGCCGCAAACACGATGCCCGTTTCCCGACCCTGGCGTCAAAGTACTGTCTGCAGGAGGCCGGCATCGGAGTTGCTGATCTGGAGTGTGTCGCTTTCTACGACAAACCTCTGCTCACCTTCGAGCGCCTGCTGGAAACGCACCTTGGCACAGCGCCGAAAGGGCTGCGGCTCTACTGGAAGTCCATGTCGGTCTGGCTCAACCAGAAACTCTGGATTCCCCAGGAAGTGCGGCGGGAGTTGGAGTACGACGTACAGGTGGTGTTCGGTGAACACCACGAATCGCACGCTGCGTCCGCCTTCTATCCGTCGCCATTCTCGGAGGCCGCGATTCTGACGACGGATGGCGTTGGCGAGTGGACGACGACCAGTTATGGCTACGGACGCGGCAACCAGCTGCACACGCTGGCGGAGATCAAGTTCCCACACTCCCTCGGCTTGCTCTACACGGCTTTCACCTATTTCACCGGTTTCAAGCCCAACTCCGGAGAATACAAGCTCATGGGTCTGGCGCCCTACGGGGAGCCAAAGTACTCGGCGCGTATTCTTGAGGAGGTCGTCGCCCTGGCCGAAGACGGCTCTTTCCGGCTCAATCTCAGCTATTTCGACTACGTCGCCGGCCTGAAAATGACGTCCAGCGCCATGGACGCCTTGTTTGATGGCCCGGCGCGAAAGCCGGAAAGCCCGCTGACCCAACGGGAGATGGATATTGCCGCCTCGTGCCAGAAAGTCACCGAAGAGATCCTGCTGCGGATGGCCAGGACCGTTCACCGCGAGACGGGCCTGAAGAACCTCTGCCTGGCCGGAGGCGTGGCTCTCAACTGCGTCGGCAACGGTCGCATCCTGCGCGAAGGGCCATTTGACAACCTCTGGATCCAGCCGGCCGCCGGTGATGCAGGTGGGGCCGTCGGCGTCGCGCTGGCCGTGTGGTACCGCCACTTCGAACAGCCACGGGTCGTCGATTCTGCAGGTGATGCCACAGACAATCCTACCGCCGATCTGTCTACGGACGCCATGTCCGGTTCCTATCTGGGACCGGCGTTTGCCGACGACGAGATCGAAGCATTTCTGCAGGGACAGGGGGCCCCGGCGATCCTTCTGGGTGCCGAGGATCTGCCGGCACGTGTCGCCGCCATTCTGGCGGACGAAAAGGTCGTTGGCTGGTTTCAGGGGCGCATGGAGTTTGGGCCCAGAGCCCTGGGGGGGCGCAGCATCCTGGGAGATCCACGATCGGCGGCGATGCAGGAACAGATGAATCTGAAGATCAAGTACCGCGAAAGTTTCCGCCCTTTCGCCCCCAGCATCCTGCGGGAGCACGTCGCCGACTGGTTCGAGATGGACTGCGACTCCCCCTACATGCTGCTCGTAGCACCGGTGAAACAGGAGCGGCAGATCCAGATGACGACGGCGCAACAGGCGCTCTTTGGCATCGACAAGCTGAAAGTGCCCCGCTCCGAGATTCCCGCCGTCACCCACGTCGATTACTCGGCCCGGGTGCAAACCGTACGGCGCGAAGTCAACGCTCCCTACTATGACCTGTTGACGGCCTTTCACAGCCTCACAGGTTGTCCCATTCTCGTTAATACGTCCTTCAATGTTCGCGGTGAACCGATCGTTTGTACGCCGGAAGATGGCTACCGCTGTTTTATGCGTACGGAGATGGACTTCCTCGTACTCGGCAATTATCTACTCGATAAGCGCGATCAACCCAGGTGGCAGGAAGAAGCCAGCTGGCAACAGGAGTTCGAACTCGACTGATGGAACTCGACTGATGGAACTCGACTGATGGAACTCGACTGATGAGCGCCTCGATGGATCTACCTTTCTGGAAGCCGCCCGCCCCCGGACCGCGTGATCTGCGCAAGTTCGGCCTGCTCTTTTCTGTCCTTGCTGCGCTGCTGGCATGTTATCTGACATGGCGTCGCGGCTTTCCTGCGGCCATGGCCCCGGCCGCCGTCAGCGCCGCTCTGCTGCTGGCAGGCCTGGCCTTTCCAGCTGGACTGAAACCGCTCTGGTGGCCCTGGATGATTGCCGCCCGGGTCCTGGGATTCGTTAACAGCCATCTGCTGCTGGCGGTGGTGTTCTACCTGATGTTCACACCGATCGGATTGCTGATGCGGTTGTTTGGCCGGGACCCCCTGGGCGACAGGAATTTCCGTCGGGCCCGTCAGATCACCCGTGACGGCGGCAGTCTGTGGCTGCTGCGCGAACACACGCAACTGCCCCAGCACCACTACGAACGGCAGTTCTGAGCAGCGCACGCACGACCCGGGTTTGATCGGGTCGGAACCCACCGCTATATTCACATGTTCGAGCCGTCACCAGATGCGAGTGTCGATATGGATCGCTTCTGGATGGATCGTGCCCTGCAGAGGGCGCGCTTTGCGGCCGAAAATGATGAAGTGCCGATCGGTGCCCTGATTGTCTGTGACGGGGCCATCGTCGGGGCCGGGTGGAATGCCACAGAAAGTGAGCAGGACGCCACGGCGCATGCCGAACTGGTGGCGCTGCGTCAGGCGCAGCGGGCCTTTGGATCGAGGCGTCTTGAGGACACGGTCCTCTATACAACTCTGGAACCGTGCGCGATGTGTGCCGGTGCCATCGTTCTGGCCCGGATACGGCGGCTCGTTTTTGGGGCGTATGACGCCAAAGCGGGGGCTTGCGGCACGTTGCGCAACGTGGTCCAGGATCCGCGGCTCAACCACACCTGCCAGGTCATCGGCGGGGTGCTGCACAATGAATGTGCCGGCCTGCTGCAGAGCTTTTTCGGCGGCCTGAGAGGTCGGCGACCGAAGTAGTGGAGAGGTGCCGGAGTGGTCGATCGGGGCGGTCTCGAAAACCGTTGTGGCTGCAAGGTCACCGTGGGTTCGAATCCCACCCTCTCCGCCATTCACCTTATTTTTACCTGAGGTGGAGAGGTGACCGAGTGGTCGAAGGTGCACGACTGGAAATCGTGTGTAGCGTTTATAGCGCTACCGTGGGTTCGAATCCCACTCTCTCCGCCATATTTCTTGGCTGTCGCTGTACGCAGGTTGGGTGGGGCAGTAGCTCAGTTGGGAGAGCGCTAGGTTCGCAATCTGGAGGTCGTGGGTTCGATCCCCATCTGCTCCACCACTTTTCTGTCGGAGCCCGTTAATGAAAGGCCGGATCAAGAGCGCTTTCTTTGACGGGCTCCCGTGTTTCTACTGGGTCGTGCTAGATGGGGAGTTAGCGGTGCCCTGTTATCCGCAATCCGCTTTAGCGGGATCGAATTCCCGTCCAGAGGTCCGTCTACCTGCTGTTTGATTGGCCCCGAGGGCGCTGAAAGCCGGATTCCACGCAACGCGAGGCTTCCGAACTCCGTCAGGACCGGAAGGTAGCAGCGGTAGGAGTGCTGATGCGTGTGCCGTGGAGATGTCTGGCCCGAGCCCAAGGGATCCGAACAACGTCAGGTAAGCGGGTCGAAGATGGGTGCACGACCTATTTTTCTTTCGTTTTTTCGTAACGTCCGTAGTCCATCCACAGCGTCCTGCGATAACCAATGGCTTACCAGGTAACCGCCCGCAAATGGCGCCCACAGCGTTTCCACGAGGTCGTCGGTCAGCAACACATCACGACGACGTTGACGAATGCTCTGCATTCCGGGCGCGTGGCGCAGTGTTACCTGTTCACCGGGCCACGCGGGGTTGGCAAGACGACGACGGCTCGTATCCTTGCCAAGGCGCTCAACTGCGCCCAACGCCATGACTCTCCCGATCCCTGCGGCGAGTGCCCCTCCTGTCGTGCCATCACCGAGGGCACGAGCATGGACGTGCTCGAGATCGATGGTGCCTCAAACAACAGCGTCGACGATGTGCGCGAGCTGCGCGAAATTGTGCGCTACATCCCCACCGAGGGCTCGTCGAAGATCTATATCATCGACGAGGTCCACATGCTGTCCACGGCGGCCTTCAACGCCCTGTTGAAGACGCTGGAGGAACCACCGGAGCGTGTGGTTTTCGTCTTTGCCACGACCGAAGTCCAGGAAGTGCCGGACACGATTCTGTCGCGCTGTCAGCGGTTCAATTTTCGTCGCATTCCGACTTCGCTGATCGCCTCTCATCTTGAGAAGATCACGGCGGAAGAAGGAATTGTCGCCGACCAGGAGGCGCTCTACCTGCTGGCGCACCGCGCCGACGGTGCGCTCCGGGATGCGGAGAGCCTGTTGGATCAGGTTGTCTCCTTCAGCGACAGGGTCTCAGCACAGACGGTTGGTGATGTCCTCGGCCTCGTGGATCGGAGTGTGTTCTTCGACACCGCAGCTGCCATCGCCGCCGGCGAGGGGGCGCGACTGCTCGACCTGGTGGGAGCCGTTATTGACGACGGTGGCGACATCGAAGAATTCGTCCGCGGTTTCGCCGAACATACCAGTCACATGCTGTTCACCAGAGTTCAGGGCTCGGCGGCAAAACTCGAAGTTGCAGACACAGAGCGGGCCCGCTACGAAGAGTCCGTCGTTGCCTTCACCGAAGAGGATCTGCTGCGTATCGTGCAGACGTTGATGGAACTCGAGGCGGAACTGCGCCGTTCGCTGCAACCCCGCTTCCGTGTGGAACTGGCCCTCGTGCGCCTGGCTCACATGGGCAAGGCCGTTGACGTGGGGCGCTTGCTGACCCGACTGACCGCGTTGGAAGCGGCAGTGATGGGTGGCGGCTCTCGACCCGCTTCACGCCCACAGCCCGCCGCAGCGGCGGCACCCGTCGTCGCCCGGGCACCCGTTCCCACGCAGAGCCATGTCGAGGCCGCCCCGCTCCCTCCTGTGCCGCCACCACAACGCGAAGACGGGCCCGGCGCAGAATTGCCGGAGGCAGCTACGACAGTGGCGGCGGGACCTGTGGATACCAGCGAACTGCGCCAGGACTGGCCCAGGGTGACAGATCGCCTGCGCCAGGCACAACCAACGGTGGGCAGCTTCCTTGAGGAAGTCACGCGCATGGAGCTCGATGGTGTCATATTGACGTTGTACTTTGCTCCGCACAACCGTTTTGCCATGGGACTGGTGGCCAAGGCCCACGAAGCGGTTGCTGTCGCCATCGCGCAGCTCACCGGCCACCAGTTGCGTATCCGCTGTAGTATCGACGCAGGTGACGGTGGGGCCGCTGAACCACCTGCTGCGACCCCGCCGCCGGCGGCCGATCCCGACTACGCGCCATCGTCATCTCCAGCGCCAGCGCCAGCGCCAGCCCCATCGACTCGTACTGCCGCAGGTGATCTTGCGCCGCCCGTGCGGGCGGTGCTCGAGGCGATCGACGGCGAGTTGGTCTAGGAGTCCTCATGGGCCCCCAACCACTCGAAGATCTTGTCACGGCCCTGGCCCGACTTCCAGGAATCGGCCGCAAGACGGCACAGAGACTCGCTCTGTACGTGCTGAAATCGCCGGCCCAGGAAGCCCAGGCTCTGGCCGAGGCGATCCGCGGGGCTCGCGAGAACATTGGCAATTGCACCCGTTGTTTCAATCTCACGGAGCGTGGCCAGGAGTTATGTCATGTCTGTCGCGATCCGAATCGCGATCAGGCCGTGATCTGCGTTGTCGAGGAGGCCAGCGATGCGTTGGCCCTGGAACGCAGTGATCTGCTGCGCGGGACCTACCATGTCCTCGGCGGCGCGCTCAGTCCGCTTGATGGAATTGGGCCGGCCGATCTTCGCATCGATGAACTCATTGAAAGGGTTCGGCGTGACGCTGTTCGTGAGGTGATTCTGGCGCACAATGCCAGTGCCGAAGGTGAGGCAACGGCCGAGTACATTCACCAGCGCCTGGCGGGGCAGACAACCGTCACACGTCTGGCGCGGGGTCTGCCTGCTGGTTCCGATCTCGATCTGGCAGATCGCACAACACTCACGCACGCCTTGCAGGGCCGTACCACCTTCCAATGACGGACACGGCCAACGGGCGCTCGACCATCGTCAACCTGCCCAACATTCTGACGGTATCACGGATCTTTGCCACGCCTCTGTTTCTGTTGATGCTGTTCGCGGAGACGCCGATCTGGCGGGGCGGCGCCGTCATCCTCTTCCTGCTGGCGTCGCTCACCGACCTGTATGATGGCCGCATGGCCCGGGCGCGTGACTGTGTCACCGAATTCGGCCGTTTCATGGATCCCCTGGCCGACAAGGTTCTGGTCACGTCGGCGCTGGTTGCGCTGGCACTCGAACGGATTGTCAGCGCCTGGCTGGTGGCACCCATTGTTGTTCGCGATGTCGTTATCACGGGCATGCGTATGTATGGGCTCTATCAGGGACGCATGATGGAGACCTCAAGGCTGGCCAAGTGGAAAACCACCGTACAATTGATCACCGTCATCGTTCTGTTGACCCTCGTCGGCCTGCAGGAACTGGCTGCTTACTACGAATGGGATGGACTGCAGGCGGCCCGGGTCTGGTTGCCAGCGCTGAGTAACGGCATGATGGTTGCAGTTCTCGCGCTTACCTTGATGTCCGGGTTCCATTACTTCTTCCGCACAGGATCGGCGTAAACTGGACGATCGAGGCGCAGAGCCCCAAGGAGCGGTCGCCTTCCTCCGGACTGCCATCGCAACGGTGCTGTTTTCCGGCCGGGCACCGATCGCACCTGGTACGGCGGGTTCGGCTGTCACCGCCATAGCCTGGTTTTTCTTTGGCGGCGATCTGACGCCGATGGCGTGGATCGCCCTGCTGGCTGTCGTCACCGCTGTCGCCGTCGTGACGGCTGGGGCCGAAGCGCGGGCTCTTGGTCGAGAGGATCCGGGGCCTGTCGTTATCGACGAGGCTGCCGGCTTTCTGTTTACAGTGGCATTTCTCCCCCACGGCTTGTGGATGACGCTGGCCGCCTTTGTGCTGTTCCGCATCCTCGACATTCTCAAGCCACCACCGGCACGGCAGCTGGAAGCGTTGCACGGCGGGTGGGGCATTGTCCTGGACGATGTGGCCGCCGGTATTATGGGCAATCTGCTGCTGCATGCTGCTCTGGCTTTTCTGTAAAGTTCGGCCAGCGGCGACACCATCCGATCCAAGGGGAACCAAGAGACCATGGCTAAGAAGGACAGCAACGGCAAAGCGCCGAATGAGGCAGGCAAGCAGCAGGCCCTCGATCTGGCGATTTCACAGATCGAAAAGCAGTACGGCAAAGGCTCCATCATGCGCATGGGGGCCGAAGGTGGCATTGTCAAAGTCGAAGCGATACCCTCCGGATCGCTGTCCATCGATCTGGCCCTGGGCATCGGCGGGTATCCTCGGGGGCGCATCGTCGAGATTTATGGCCCCGAGGGGGCAGGCAAGACGATGGTCTCACTGCACGCGATCCGCGAAGCGCAGCGCGCCGGTGGGACAGCGGCCTTCGTCGACGCCGAGCATGCACTCGATATCACTTTCGCCCGACGTATTGGCGTCGATGTCGAGAATCTCATCATCTCGCAGCCTGATTCCGGTGAGCAGGCTCTGGAAATCGTCGAGACACTCGTCCGTTCCGGTGCGTTCGACATCGTCGTGCTCGATTCGGTGGCGGCTCTGGTGCCGCAGGCCGAACTCGAGGGGGACATGGGTGACTCGCACATGGGGTTGCATGCCCGGCTCATGTCGCAGGCACTGCGCAAACTGACTGGCAGCATCGCGCGTTCGCGCACGTGCTGCATCTTCATCAATCAGTTGCGTATGAAAATTGGCGTTATGTTCGGTAACCCGGAGACGACAACCGGGGGCCGGGCCATGGGATTCTATGCCTCCGTCCGTGTCGATATCCGACGGGTAGGCCACATCAAGGATGGCGACACCACGATCGGCAGCCGCTCGCGCGTGAAAATCGTCAAGAACAAACTGGCTCCACCCTACCGGCAGGCCGAGTTCGACATTTACTATGCCGGTGAGCAGATCGGCGTGTCGCGTGAAACAGATCTGCTGGATATTGGCGTGGAACAAGGTCTCGTGGACAAGGCTGGCACCTGGTTTTCCTATGACGGCGAACGCCTGGGGCAGGGACGGGAGAATTCTCGTCAGTTCCTGTCCGACAATCCTGCGGTGGCGCAGCATCTCGAGACCCGACTGCGCGTCGCGCTGGGGCTGACACCACCGACCGGCACAGATGCAGATTCTCCGGCGGCGCCAACAGATGACGATGCAACGGAGTAACGCCCCTGTGTCTGACGCCGAGGCGCTGAACAAGACCCGGCGCATTGCGCTGGAATTTCTGGGGGTGCGGGATCGGTCCGTGAGGGAGATGCGTGAACGCCTTCTCAAGCGCGGCCGCGAAGTAGCTGATATTGACACTGTGGTAGCTGATCTGGAGGCTTTGGGTCTGCTCGACGATCACAAATTTGTCCGACGTTGGATCGAGACGCGGCGCGAGCGCCGGCCGGAGGGGGTACCCAAGGTCATGCGCGATCTGCTGCGTCGCGGCATCGACAAGCAGGTCATCGAGCAGATTTTGCAGGAACTTGACGAGGATCTGGGTTCTCCGGACGAAGCTCTCGAGTTGTTGCTGCGCAGTCGTAGCCGTTATGCAGGTCTGGAAAAAGTCAAGGGGCAGCGTCGGATGTACGGTCTACTGGCTCGCCGTGGCTTTGATCCGGATACGACCCGTCAGGCGGTGGAACGCGCCTGGTCTGAAATCGAAAGTGGTGATTAGAAAATGAAGTCCGAAGACATCCGCGAGACATTCTTGTCCTTCTTCGAAGGCAAGGCCCACACGCGTGTGCCCAGTGCGTCCGTTGTACCCATGGACGATCCGACGCTGTATTTCACCAACGCCGGAATGAACCAATTCAAGGACGTGTTCCTCGGTCTGGGAAGCAGGTCCTATACGCGGGCCGTGGATACGCAGAAGTGTATTCGCGTATCCGGTAAACACAACGATCTGGAAGAGGTCGGCATCAGTCCCTGGCATCACACTTTTTTTGAGATGCTCGGCAACTGGTCCTTTGGAGACTACTTCAAGGAGGAGGCCATCCAGTGGCACTGGGAGTTGGTCACGGAGCACTTTGGTCTCGAGAAAGAGCGTCTCTGGGCGACGGTCTTCGAGGGGGGCGAGGGTGTGCCCGCCGACGAGGTTGCAGAGGGGCTGTGGAGCAAGGTGACCGATCTGCCGACGGACCGCATCGTGCGGCTGCCGGCGAAGGACAACTTCTGGGAAATGGGGGAGACCGGCCCGTGTGGCCCCTGCTCAGAACTGCACTACTACCTCGGGGATGACCTCAGTCTGCAGAACGAGGCGTTGTTCCGGAAGGATGGACCCGATTTCGTTGAGATCGGCAATCTCGTATTCATCCAGTTCAATCGCGACGACAGCGGTGCTCTGCAGCCTCTGCCCGCGCAGCACGTGGACACGGGAACCGGATTCGAGCGCTTGTGCAGTCTGTTGCAGCACAAGACGAGCAACTACGACACCGACGTCTTCCGTCCCCTGATCGAACGCATCGCCGATGTCACCGGTGGTGACCCCGACAGTGACAGTGGTCGCGTCCCCATGCGGGTCATCGCTGATCATATCCGGGCACTGACTTTTGCCATCGCCGACGGCGCCATGCCGGCAAACGACGGCCGTGGGTACGTATTGCGCCGAATTCTGCGTCGTGCATCCCGCTTCGGGCGCCAACTGGACCAACACGATCCCTTCATGCACCGGCTTGTCCAGCCTCTGCTGGATACCGTGGCGCACGTGTTTCCCGAAGCCGCCGCCAAGGCCGCTCATGTGGCCATGGTGATCAAGGCAGAGGAAGAGTCCTTCGGCCATACCCTCGACCGTGGGCTTGATATTTTCGCCCGACTCAGCGCCAAGGGTGATATCTCTGGCAGTGATGCCTTCCTGCTCTATGACACCTACGGCTTCCCCCTAGACCTGACCGAACTGATGGCCCGCGAACGTGGCCTGGTTGTTGATACGGCCGGATTCGAGCTTGAACTCGATGATCAACGGCAGCGTGGCCGCGCTGCAACCAAGGGACGCTTTCGTGCCGTAGAGGGTGTGGGAGATGCGGTGGCCGGTGCGCATTCCCGTTTCATCGGCTACGACGATCTCGAGACGGACACGACCACAGCCCACGCAGAAATCGTTGACGGCAGGGCCCGGGTCGTGCTCGCAGCGACACCATTCTATGCGGAGTCCGGCGGGCAAGTTGGTGATCGGGGCCTGTTGCAGGGGGATGGTTTCCGCATCGAGATCGACGACACCCTCAAGGCTCGTGGTGGGATCGTGCACGAAGGCCGCCTTGTTGACGGCGAGCTGCCGGCAGCAGGGGCCGCCGTGCATGCTGCTGTCGATGTCGTCAGCCGCGCCGCGGCGGCGCGCAACCATACCGCCACGCATCTGTTGCATGAGGCCCTGCGTCGAACTCTCGGCGACCATGTCGGACAGATGGGTTCCCTTGTGTCGGCAGATCGGCTGCGTTTCGACTTTTCGCACTTCCAGGGCATGGAGCCCGAGCAACTGCTACAGGTCGAGCAGATCGTCAACGAACAGATCCGCGCCGACCTTGAAATCGCCACTTTCGAAGAGGGTCTCGACCAGGCCAAGAAGCTGGGCGCCCGGGCGCTGTTCGGTGAGAAGTACGGTGACCGTGTCCGTGTCGTGAAGATCGCCGAATTCAGCCTCGAGCTGTGTGGTGGCACGCATGTGCGACACACCGGACAGATTGGCGCCTTCGATCTGAGCATCGAAAGCGGTATCGCCGCAGGGACGCGTCGCATCGAAGCACTCAGCGGCGCCGGCGCGGAACGGGCCGCCAGGCAGCATCGTCAGCTGCTCGGAGAAATCAGCCAGTTGCTCAACGTGCCTGCGGAAGGGCTGCCGGACCAGGTACGGCTCCTGCAGGATCGGACCCGCGAGTTGGAGAAGGCACTCGCTGACGCACGCCGTCGTGCCGCCGGCGACAGTGCAGCGGATCTGACCACGGGGGCCATCGATATCGACGGCGTGCGCGTTGTCGCCAGTCGTGTGCAGGTCGATGACATCGAGGCACTGCGTTCCATGGCCGATGGCATCCGTGAAGGGCTGACAAGTGGTGTCGGTGTTCTCGGCGCGGATGTCGCCGGTAAGGTCTCCTTCATCGCTGTGGTGACGGACGACCTGATCAAGAACCGGGGCCTTCGGGCGGGGGATGTGGTCAAGGCAGTGGCTCTGATCGCCGGCGGATCCGGCGGCGGCAAGCCACACATGGCACAGGCTGGCGGCAAGGATCCTGGCAAGATTGGTGAGGCGATTGCTGCCGTGCCGGAGATCATCCGTCGATGTCTGACACAGAAGTGACAAAGAGGATGACGACGACCCTCCAACGGCTGCTGGACGTGCGTGCCCGCAGGGGTGCAGGATACCTTACGCTGCTCGATCCGGACCGCCTGTCCCTGGAAGAACTCGAGCGCCGCGCCTTGATGTGTGCCGACGCCGACGCCGACGCGATTCTGGTGGGTACGAGTCTGATGCTATCTGCCACCGGCAACACCCGGCTTTTTGAGCGCCTGCGCCAAATCGTCGACATTCCGGTCATCTCCTTTCCCGGTGACGCGGGGCAGGTGGTCGATACGGCAGATGCGATTCTGTTCCTCAGCATGGTCAGTGGGCGCAATGCCGAACTGCTGATCGGTCAGCACGTGCGCGCCGCGCCTTTGTTGAAGGAGTATGGTGTCGAGGTCATTCCTACGGCATACATGCTGATCGAATCTGGCACGCTGACCTCTGTAGAATACATGAGCGCGACCCGACCGATTCCGCGGAGCAAGGATGACATTGCCATGGCCCACGCGCTGGCCGCCCAGTATCTGGGAATGAAACTGGTGTATCTGGAAACCGGCAGTGGTGCTGCCGCCTCCGTGCCAGTGTCCATGATTCGTGCCGTCTCCGGATATGTCGATTTGCCCGTTATTGTTGGTGGTGGTATCCGTGATCCCGAGGCAGCGCGCGAAAAGGTTGAGGCAGGAGCGGCATTCGTCGTCACCGGAACGGCCGTCGAAGACGACCCTGCTCGGCTCGTGGACCTCGCTGCGGCTGTTCACGTTGACGGCTAACCCGGGTTCGGCGGAATGGACGGTTTCGTCGATATTCACTGCCACGCATTGCCCGGCGTTGATGATGGTGCCGATAGTCTTGCCACGGGTCTCGATATGCTGCGGCGCGCCGTGGATGAGGGTGTTGGCGATGTAATTCTGACCCCTCACTACCGGGCCGACGACGGTCCGGCGCGAGGCGAGATTCTGCGCCAACGCTTCGCAGAGTTCGCCGCCACCGTCGCCGACGCAGGCCTTTGTGTAACGTTGCACCTGGGAGCCGAGTTGGGCTTTCGCTTCGGCCTGGCCGGGTTGGTCCGGACAACCTCGGTTGCCCGCCTGGCGGGTGGACCCTACGTACTGGTCGACTTGCCCCCCGGTCCGTTGTCGCCCGGCCTGGAGCAGGCGTTTTTCGAGATCCGGACCGCTGGGTTCCGCCCGGTGCTGGCCCATCCCGAGCGGCACCGCGACCTGGCTGGCGATCCGGGTCGGATGGAACAATTGCGCGCCCAGGATCTGCTGCTGCAGATCAATGCCGGCAGTCTCCGTGGCCGTTTCGGCCGGCGGGCGCAGGCGGCTGCCATTCACCTGGCCGAGTCGGGGCAGGCGGATTTCGTCGGCAGTGATGGGCACGATCTGGAAAAACGGCCTGTGGCGCTGCGCTCGGCGTACGAGCAGGTATTGGCGCTGGCTGGGCCCGAGGAAGCGCAGCGTCTGTTTGCACGCAATCCGCGTCGTGTGCTGATTGGCGAGCCGGTTGAACCCGGTCCCCGTGCCGAATCTGCCGAGCGTCCCGGTTTGTGGGATCGGATCCGTCGCCGGCGCCATTGATGCGAAACGAACAACTGCAAGCGGCCAACGGCTGTGCGCAGTGAAAAAAACGGAAGACAAGGATGATTGAACAGCGAGTCACCGTCACCAACGTGCTGGGCATCCATGCCCGTCCCGCAACACTGCTGGTGCAGGCGGCATCACGTTACGAGGCAGATATCTTCCTGAGCAAAGGAGACGTCAGCCGCATCAACGGCAAGAGCATCATGGGTGTCATGATGCTGGCGGCGGAGACGGGTGCCGAAGTGCTCGTGGAAGCCGAAGGGGCAGACGCACAGGCCGCCGTCGACGCCGTCACAGAATTGCTCGGCGGTGACTTCGAAGGCCGCATCTAGGGAATCGCCGTGCACCGAACGAAGCGAGAACACCTGAGACTTGAAGGCACCGCCGCCGCCCCTGGTATAGCCATCGGCAAGGCACTTACCCATCGGGCCGAGCGCCCTGCTGTATCGCGACGACGTGTTCCGACACATCGCATCGAGGCAGAGGTCCTGCGTTTCCATGCGGCACTCGCCTCCGTGTCTGAGGATATGCGACGCACCCGCCAGCGCGTCGAACACGAGCACGGAGCCGACCTGGCCCTGATCTTCGAAGCGCAACTGGCCATGCTCGATGATATGCTGATGAAGGATGGCACGATCGAACGCATTCGCGCCAACAATTGGGTCGCAGAACGAGCCTTCGCAGAGACCATGGCGCACCTGCGCCAGGGCTTTGAGAAAATCGACAACGAGTACCTGCGTGCCCGTGTCGGCGATCTCAAGGACATTGAGCATCAGGTTCTTGTGCAGCTGGCGGGAGGATCTCTCTCGGGACTGCAGAACGCACGTTCCAATACCGTCATTTTTGCACGCGACATGCTGCCGTCCGAAGCGGCCCAACTTGGGCGCCGACTGGTGAAGGGCCTTGTCACCGATGCGGGTGGCGCAACGTCGCATACCAGCATCATTGCCCGCTCCCTCGGTCTGCCCACGGTGGTTGCCACGGAACGAGCGTCGCACCTGGTATCGACAGGGGATCTCGTCGTCGTCGATGGCGACACGGGCACAGTCCACATCCGTCCGGATGTGGAAACCGTTCGTTACTATCGTGCACTGTTGCGTCGCCAGGTGCGCCGCGAGCGCGAACTGAGCCAGCGCACCGAGCTGCCGGCGGTGACGGCGGATGGTGTCCACATCACGCTGCTGGCCAACGTCGATCTGCCGCAGGAAATCGAGCAGGCCGTGGCTAGCGGGGCCCGCGGTGTCGGCATGATGCGTACCGAATTCCTCTACCTCGGATATCGTTTGCCCTCCGAAGCCGAGCAACTGGATGCCTACGCCCACATCGTGCGTGCCATGGCACCCCATCCGGTTGTCATTCGTACCGTCGATCTTGGCGGTGACAAACTGACACACGCCGTTGATTCGGTCGCCGAGGCCAACCCCTTCCTTGGTTGGCGGGGTATTCGAATCTGCCTCGATACGCCGGATCTCTTCAGGACCCAGCTGCGGGCCATCCTGCGCGCTGGTGTGCATGGCAATGCGCGCATCCTGCTGCCCATGATCAGTGGCCTCGACGAGGTCCGTCGTGCCAAAGAGGTGATCCATCAGGTCCAGCAGGAGCTGGAGCAACAGGGGATCGCTCATCAGAAGGACTGTCAGGTTGGCGTCATGATCGAAGTGCCTTCCGCCGCCATCATGGCCGAACAGTTGGCGCAGGAGGTCGATTTCTTCAGCCTTGGGACCAATGACCTGGTCCAGTACACCCTGGCCGTCGATCGCGGCAACGCGCGTGTCGCCGGTCTGTACGATCCACTGCATCCGGCGGTGCTGCGGCTGATCCGGCAGGTTACGGATGCCGCCGCCGCCGCCGCGATTCCTGCCAGCATCTGTGGTGCCATGGCGGCCGATCCCGTCGCCGCTGTGATACTCATGGGGCTGGGGGTTCGCCTGTTGAGCGTCAGTTCTGCGCAGATCCCGGAGCTGAAGGAAGTCGTGCTCGCCGCCAACATCGCCACGGCGTGCGAGATCGCGCGCGAGAGCCTCAAAATGAGCTCGGGAGCCGAGGTCCGCGCCCGGGTGCAAGCGGTCATGAAGGATACCTTTCTCACCGCTCGTCCGCCCCGTCCGGAGGAAGGGCCATAATGGAGACCGAGCGCCTCTGGGCTGTCCTTCCTGTTGCCGGGTTCGGCGCCCGTCTGCGGCCACACACGCACACGCGGCCCAAGCCGTTGCTGCATGTGGCGGGCAAGCCCATCATCGGCCACATCCTCGATCAACTGGTACCCCTGGGTATCGAACGGATCGTCCTCGTCGTCGGTTTTCTGGGGGATCGTATCGTCGACTACGTGACCGATCGGGGTGATTTTCGCCAGGTCGAATTCGTCGAACAGAAGGAGATTCTCGGCCTCGGCCATGCGATCTGGCTGACACGAGATGTCGTTGGTGATGATCCCCAGTTGATGGTGTATGGCGACACGATTTTCCAGGCCGATCTGGCGGATGTGCTGAGTCGTCCGGGAGATGGCCATCTAGGCGTCAAGCGGGTCGATGACCCAAGCCGTTTTGGTGTCGTGCAGCACGAGGAGGGCCGAGTCACGGGGCTCGTGGAAAAACCGGCTGAGTTTGTCTCGGATCTGGCCATCGTCGGGGTCAACTTCATACGCGACAGCCGGCGCCTGTACGCCTGCCTCGGTACACTCATCCGTAACGAACAGCGCACAAGGGGCGAGTTCCAGGTCACCGACGCTTTTCAGGCGATGGTCAATGAAGGGGCAGAATTCGGTATCTTCCCCATAGCCGACTGGTTCGACTGCGGCACGCGTGAGACATTGCTCGAGACCAACCGTGTCATGCTGGAGGGTCGCCCCGTCCCTGATGTCAACGCTGATGTCGTCATCGTGCCACCGGCCCATATCGACCCCACAGCCAGGGTCAGTCAGTCCGTCATTGGTCCCCACGTTTCGGTGGGTGCAGGTGCCTGCGTACGACAGGCCGTTGTGCGCAACAGCATTGTGGGAGAAGAGGCGGTGGTCGAGAACATCGTACTTGAGGATTCGATCATCGGCTTCCAGGCGGTCGTCACGGGACGGCCGAGCAGCCTCAACGTTGGTGACCTGTCACAGATCACGAGTTAAAATGACGCAAGCTCCGTACAAATCCGATAATCATCCATGCCCCAACACAAGGAGAAAGCACAGGTGAGTCACTACCTGTTTACATCCGAATCCGTTTCCGAAGGGCATCCAGACAAGGTTGCTGACCAGATCTCAGATGCCATCCTCGATGCGATGCTTGCGGGGGATAAGAACTCGCGCGTCGCCTGCGAGACCCTCGTCACGACGGGTCAGGTCGTCATCGCCGGCGAAATCACGTCCAAATCGCATGTCGACATTCAGTCGACGGTGCGGGCGGTGATCAAGGACATTGGCTACACGAATCCCGATTACGGCTTCGACTACCGGTCGTGCGGCGTTTCGGTCATGCTCGATCAACAGTCTCCCGACATCTCTCAGGGCGTGACCGAGTCACAGGGGCTGCACGCGGAGATGGGCGCCGGCGATCAGGGCATGATGTTCGGCTATGCCTGCCGCGAAACGGCATCCCTGATGCCACTGCCCATCACCCTGGCGCACAAGATCCTGCAGCAACTGGCCAAGGTGCGAAAGAAGGGCACGATCGAATACCTGCGACCGGATGCCAAATCGCAGGTCACGGTCGAGTACATCGACGGCAAGCCGCAGCGTGTGACCACAGTCGTCGTCTCCACGCAACACGATCCCGATGTCACCCATGCCCGCATTGAACGGGACATGATCGCTGAAGTCCGGAAGGTGATCCCGAAGAAGCTGCTGACTCCGGACACCCAGTATCACATAAATCCCACGGGTATTTTCGTGGTGGGTGGACCGCACGGCGACTGTGGCCTGACCGGGCGCAAGATTATCGTCGACACCTACGGTGGCTATTGTCCCCACGGCGGTGGTGCCTTTTCGGGCAAGGACCCGTCAAAAGTCGACCGCAGCGCCCACTATATGGCCCGTTACGTGGCCAAGAATGTTGTCGCCGCTGAGCTTGCCGAGCACTGTCAGGTACAGTTGGCCTATGCCATTGGCGTCGCCGAACCCGTATCGATCCTGGTGGACACCTATGGCTCCGGCGTGCTTACCGACGAGGAACTGGCGGCGCTCCTGCCAGAGGTATTTGAGCTGAAACCAAAAGGCAT
>CALFPI010000186.1 GCA_937919035.1 uncultured Gemmatimonadaceae bacterium | reverse complement strand
CTTCTCGTGCCCGAACAGCTCGCTCTCGAAGAGCGCATCGGGTACGGCGGTACAGTTCAGGCTGATGAAGGCTTCCGCTGCCCGTCGGCTGCGATCATGGATGCCGCGGGCGACCAGCTCCTTGCCGGTGCCACTTTCGCCGGTGATCAGGACCGTGGTGTGGTCCGTCTCGGCGACACGATCGACGAGGTCCATCACACGTGCCATGGCAGGGCTGTTGCCGACCAGCATCGGTCCGCCCTGCTCAAGACTGGCCAGCCGTGACTTGAGGCGATCGCGGTCACGGCGCAGTTCCTGGTACCGTCTGGTGCGTTCCACCGAGGCGGTCAGTTCAGCAATCCGTACCGGTTTGGTGAAGAAGTCAAAGGCGCCCTGACGCAGGGCTTCGACAGCGGTGTCCATGGTGCCCACGCCGGTAACCAGAATGACTTCAACATCGGCACCACGTTCACGCAGGCCTCGAAGTACGCCCAGCCCATCAATACCGGGCATCATCACGTCACTGACGATGATGTCGGCGCCCTCACGGTCGAAACGTTCGAGTCCTTCGGCCCCATCGCGGGCAGTATTTACCTCGTAGCCCATGCGACGCAACAGGGCGCCGACGGTGGCCAGGATTTCTTCTTCATCATCGATGAGAAGAATGCGCAGGGGCGGTGAGGGTTCGATATTTCTGCTGTCCGTCATAAGGTTGTCGCACCTGGGTGCGCTAGGTAGAATGTGACCGCCTTGCCGTCACGACACAAGCAACTGGAGCAATGATATGGATCTGCAATTGCAGGGGAAGGTGGCGCTCGTCACGGGCGGCAGTCGTGGCATTGGCAACGCCATCGCCACCGCGCTGGCGGCGGAGGGCTGCCGACTGGCCCTGTGTGCCCGTGGTGCCGACGGACTCGAGACGGCAGCGCAAAGCTTGCGCGCCGGCGGCACAGAGGTCTACACCGGCAGCCTGGATGTTCGCGAAGCTGGCGCCGTGCAGGCCTTCGTCGACGGCGCCGCCAGGACCTTTGGTGGAATCGATATCCTGGTGAACAACGTCGGGGGCAGCGCCGGGGGGACATTGCTCGAGTCGACCGACGCCGACTGGCTCGAAACGTTTGAACTGAACCTGTTTCACGCGGTACGTGCCACACGCTGTGTTGTGCCGCACATGCCCACCGGCGGTACGATTGTGACGGTATCGTCGATCTCCGGATGGAAGCCGGCGCCGAAAGCGCAGTACGGCAGTACCAAGGCGGCGGAGATGTTTCTCGCGGGCGCGTTGGCCCTGGAACTTGCCGCTGCCGGCATTCGCGTCAACACGGTGTGCCCCGGATCGATCCTGTTTCCCGGCGGCGGTTGGGAGCGTTTCCGCGAGCAGAATCCGGCAGATTTCAGCCTCTTCGAAACGCAGGAACTGCCTGCCGGGCGCCTCGGCACGCCGGCAGAGGTGGCGGATGTCGTCTGCTTTCTCTGCTCGCCTCGCGCCAACTGGATCAATGGGGCATCGATCCCGGTGGATGGTGCCCAGGGGCGGCCCAACCCCTTCTGACGGGGCGCGATCATGAGCACCTCGCGTTGACGCTTGCGAAGGGCTCACCTACCGTATGGAGCCAGTCTGACACCGAGCCCAGGAGAACCCCGTGAACACGGCCTCTCGTCCCTCCGAGTTGAAGATCACCGATCTGCGCGTGGCCTCGCTCAAAGGCGCGCCCTTCCGCTCCATCTTGATCCGCATCGATACCAATCAGGGCATCTCCGGCTATGGCGAGGTCCGTGATGGTGGCAGTCGCGATTACGCGCTGACACTGAAGAGCCGCATCCTCGGGGAGAACCCCTGCAACGTCGATCGGTTGTTTCGACGCATCAAGCAGTTTGGCCACCATGCGCGCCAGGCGGGGGGGGTCTGCGGCGTCGAAATGGCGCTGATGGATCTCGCTGGCAAGGCATACGGTGTGCCCGCCTATATGCTGGCAGGCGGGAAGTTCCGCGATCGCATTCTGTGCTACTGTGACACCACCTCAGAGCCGGACGGCGCCGACATGGGGCGCCGCTTGCGGGAGCGCATGGATGACGGCTTCGGCTTCCTCAAGATGGACATCGGTCTGGGGAATCTGAAGGGTCGACCGGATTGCGTGATCTCGCCTCCCGGCATGCAGCAGACCAACTCGATCATGCATCCTTTCACCGGCATCCAGGTCACCGAAAAGGGCATCGGTGTTCTGTGCGAGTACGTCGCCGCCGTGCGCGACGTGATCGGCTACGAGATTCCTCTGGCCGTGGATCACTTCGGCCACATGGGCCTGGAGTCCTGCATCCGCGTCGGCAAGGCCTTGGATCAGTTCAGCCTTGCCTGGTACGAAGATATGATTCCGTGGCAGTTTGCCGATCAGTACGAACGCCTCTCGCACGCGGTGGACACGCCCATCTGCACGGGCGAGGATGTCTATCTCAAGGAGGGCTTTGCCGATCTTTTCGCCCGCCGGGCCATCGCCGTGGTCCACCCTGATCTGGCCTCATCCGGCGGTATTCTCGAGACCAAAAGGATCGGTGATGCGGCGCAGGAGGCGGGCATCGCCATGGCTCTGCACATGGCGATGAGCCCCGTCGCCGCCATGGCTTCGGTACACGCCGCTGCAGCGACAGAGAACTTCATGGTGCTGGAGAATCACTCCGTCGACGATCTGCAGCGCTGGAGCAGCCTGGTGGAGGGTTTGCCCGTGCCGCTCATCGAAAATGGCCATATCGCCGTCCCCGAAACACCCGGCCTCGGTTTCAGTGGCCTCAACGACGACATGGTGCGTGAATTCGCCGACCCCGATGCGCCGGAGCCCTTCGGTCCCACCGACGAGTGGAACCAACTGGCAGCGCATGATCGCCTCTGGTCCTGAAGGTGGCCTACGCGATTGCCGTGCTGCCGGGTGATGGGATCGCCCCGGATGTCATTGCCGAAGCGCGGCGCGTACTCGATACAGCAGGGGGACCGAGTCTTGCCTTTGTCGAGTATCCCTGTGGAGCCAACTGTTACCTGCAGACCGGCGATCCATTGCCACCGGCCACGGTCGAGGCCTGTCGGGAAGCCGACGCGGTCCTGCTCGGCGCCATGGGGTTGCCCGACGTGCGCTGGCCGGACGGCACCGAGATGCGGCCGCAGGTGGATCTGCGTTTCCAGTTGGATCTGTACGCCGGCGTTCGCCCCATCTACCTCTACGCAGCTCACCACAGCCCGCTGAAGGACTACGCTGCGGGGAGCATCGATTTTGTCATCCTGCGGGAGAATGTCGAGGGTTTGTTCGCCTCGATGAACGGCGGCATCCTGCTGCGTGATGAAACTGCCGTGGACAGCATGGTGATCACCCGCTCGGGCACCGAGCGCATTGCGCGTTATGCCTTTGACCTGGCCCGCGATCGGCGCAGCGAACGTGCTGCCGGCCTGCGTGCCGAACGCGAGGCGCACGTCACCTGTGTGGACAAGGCCAATATCTTCAAGTCGATGGCGTTGCCGCCAGCACGGATATCGCTGCCGATCATGCCTATGTCGATGCCATGGCACTCTATCTGGTGCGCCGGCCCGAGACCTACGATGTCATGGTGACGGAAAACATGTACGGTGACATCCTGTCAGATCTGGGTGCGGGACTGGTTGGCGGTCTCGGCATGGCACCTTCCGGGGACATCGGCCAGGACGCTGCCGTGTTTCAGCCCTCACATGGTACCGCGCCTGACATCGTCGGCCAGGGCATTGCCAATCCGACCGGGACGATTCTGTCAGCGGCCATGCTGTTGCGCTGGCTTGGGCATCGACACGATGACGCCGAGGCCCTGGCCGCAGCGACCCGCATTGAGGCGGCCGTGGCAGATGTGCTGGCGCAGCCAGGCACGGGAACACCCGACATTGGTGGCACGATGACAACGCAGGACCTGGGGCAAGCCATCGCCGCCGCCGCCCGGCCTTGAGGACGTCACCTGAACGCATACAGCAGAAGAAAAGAGGGTAGATCGTGAGCGTGAGCATCACCGACCAGGACGTAGCATCCTATCACAGCAACGGATTTCTCATCGTCCCGGGCCTGGCAAGTGCCGAGGATGTCGAGGCCCTGCGCGCAGATACCGTACGCATCTGTCGCGGCGAGTATCCCCATCCCCGACTCGAAGTGATGGACAGTTCCCTCAACGATGACGAGGTGCTGCGCCATTTCCTCTGCATTCACTTTCCGCACAAGGTCAGTCCGGTGATGCTGGAACGGGGCGTACAACACCCCGGCATGGCGGCGGTGTTGCAGCGGATCATTGGCCCGGACGTGAAATGCATGCAGTCCATGCTGTTCGTCAAGCCGCCGGGATTCCAGGGGCAGGCATGGCATCAGGACGAGATCTACATACCCACTCGTGATCGTTCCCTTACCGGTGGCTGGATCGCCCTCGATGACGCGACCATAGAGAATGGCTGCCTCTACGTGATCCCCGGATCACACAAGTGGGCGCTGTACGACCAGCGACCACACGACAACTCTGATGAATTCGATTTCGCCCCCGAGTCCCATGGTTTCGATGAAGCCGGGGAGATTCCCGTCGAAGTAAAGGCGGGTGACGCCGTGTTTTTCAACGGCTATCTGCTGCACCGATCGCGTCGCAATCGCAGCCAGGTCTACCGCCGCGTTCTGGTCAATCACTATATGAATGCCTGGTCGCGCCTGCCCTGGCAGTTGCGGGAGGGGGAGTCCGCATCCCGTGCCGACTACCGTGACATCGTCATGATCAGTGGTGACGATCCGTACGCCTGGATGGGACTCGAGGAGCGCGCCGGTATCAGTCTGCGCAGGTGCAAGGCCATCGACGAGTTGCAGCAGGCGTGACTGGTTCACTGTCGGCCGATGAGCTGACGCGGCGGCGGTTTCTTGGCCTGTCGCTGACGGCGGCCGTGTTGCCGGCGTTGGCCTGCGCACCCGGAACAACCTCGTCACATGCCCGTGACGCGGGCGCGCGGGCACGGCTGCGTGATCTGGGCATCGTCATTGGTGATCTGCCGCCAGGGCCCTTCAACGCGATTACGGATGTTCCCGGCGTAGGTGTTGGTCAGACGACGCTGATCCACGGCCACGGGCCCCTCGTCGTCGGCAAGGGCCCGGTGCGTACCGGAGTCACCGCCATTCTGCCGCGCCCCGATCTGCCATGGCGGCGGCCGGTGTACGCTGCAGACCTGACCATCAATGGCAACGGTGAGTTCACCGGTCTTGGCCCGGTGCGTCGCACGGGCCTGCTCGGCGGCCCCATCCTGTTGACCGATACCGGCAGTGTGGGCCGCGTCCATGACGGCGGCGTGCAATGGGCCCTGGCGCGGGACGCCGATGCTTTTGCTGGTCCAGTGCGCCCGGATCCCGTCGTCGGTGAGACCTGGGCCGATTATCTCAATGACACGATCGGACGACATGTGGGCAGTGTCGAGGTCGCAAGGGCTTTGACCTCAGCCGCCAGCGGCCCCGTCGCTGAAGGGTGTGTCGGCGGGGGCACGGGCATGCGTGCTTTTCAGTTCAAGGCAGGTATCGGTACGTCGTCGCGCCTCATCCCGGCAGGGAAGGAGGACGCGGAGGGTACGTGGCATGTTGGCGTCCTGGTACAGGCGAATTTTGCCACCCGGTATCAGCTGCTCGTTAATGGTGTTCCCGTCGGACGGGAGATCGTTGATCTGTTGCCGGAGCGCGGCGCCAAGACCGAAGTGCCGACGGGGAACTCGCTGCTGATTGTGATTGCCACGGATGCGCCCCTGTTGCCGGTGCAGTTGCAGAGACTGTGCCGGCGTGCGGCTCTGGGTATGGCCCGCACGGGTGCCGTTTCAACACATGGCAGCGGTGATCTGGCCATTGCCTTCTCTACCGGCAACGAAGCCGGACCGACGGCCGCTGAGAGCCTGCAGGTACTGCACACCTCACGTATGACGTGGCTGCATAAGGGCGTCGTCGAGGCGACGGAAGAAGCGATTCTCAACTCGTTGACGGCAGCCACGACCATGGTCGGCCGGGATGGCAACACCATCCACGCTCTGCCTTTGGATCGATTGATGGATGTCATGCAGCTCTACGGCCGGGCCGGGTAGAGCCGCCGTGCGTCTGCGTGATCTGGGGTTGGCTGTGGGCGACTTGCCGGCGGGTCCGCTCAATACCGTCACGGATGTGGCTGGGGTGCGTGTCGGCCATGCACGTGGCGCCATGGGTGGTATCACGTTGGTGCTGCCATTCACTGGTGCACCGCGGCGCTACTATGCTGGTCGTTGGTCGCTGGATGGCGGTGATGAGACGACGGGTCTGGCCATGCTGGAGGACTTCGGCGCGCTGTCGGCGCCGATCGCGCTGGCCCCGGCGCCGGCGTTGGGCCGAGTCTACGATGGCCTGCTGGACTATGGTTTTCAGCAGGATTCGGGTCTCGGCGAGGACCACGGCTGGCCGCCGGTTGTGCTCGCTGTCGACGGTGTTCCGGTGCCCGCCGTGTCGCTGCATGCTTCGCTCGGTGCGGGCCAGGTCGCGGCGGCACTGTCTACTGCCACGGGTGGGGCCGTCGGTGAAGGCCAGGTCGGTGTCGGCACGTTGTTGTCCGGCTTCGGCGTGCGCGCCGGCATCGGTTGTTCCTCACGGATTGGGCGTGCCGGCACAGTTGGCGTTCTTGTCGCCACCAACGGCGGTGAACCCCATCGCCTGGCGCTGAATGGTGTGCCCATCGGGCGCTGGCTCGCAGATCTTGCGCCCCTGCCCGTGTCATATCGCCGCTCCTTTGCTGCCGTTCTCATCACAGACGCGCCCCTGCTGCCAGCCCAGCTCAACCGGTTGGCACAGCGCGCCGCCTTTGGCCTGGTCCGCGTCGGTCTGCTCGATGAACGCACCGTTTCAGGTACGATGCTTGCCGTATCGACGACGGGGCTCAACGACGCGATGGCGGGTCTGGCACCGGAGACGGTGACCGCCCGGCCGACGACCGAGGCGGTACTGCACGACCTGTTTGCGGCGGGAGCCGATGCCTGTGAAGAGGCGGTCCTGAACGCCCTTGTTGCAGCGCACAATCAGAATACGAATGTCGACGGCGTTCCCGGGCTTCCCGTGGATGCATTTCGTGCTGCCGCCCAATGATGCCACCGGCAGTCGTGCCAGACGCGGCATGGCTCCAGAATCCCCGGCAGGCAGCGGCCTGTCGCCGCCGGCTGCTTGCCTGGTATGGCGAACACAAGCGGGATCTGCCCTGGCGCCGCAGTGACGACCCGTATGCGGTGTGGTTGTCAGAGGTGATGCTGCAACAGACGCGGGTGGCAACGGCGCGCAGCTACTACGAACGATTCCTGCAGCGTTTTCCGACGATCTTCGATCTTGCTGTCGCTGCCGAGGGGGAGGTACTCAAGGCCTGGGAGGGTCTCGGTTACTATTCCCGGGCACAGAATCTGCAGCGCGCGGCACGCGTCGTGGTCGCCGATCATGACGGCAAACTCCCCGATACCTACGCGGGCCTGCTCGCACTCCCCGGCATCGGGCCCTACACGGCGGCTGCCATCAGCTCCATCGTTTTTGATCGACCCCATCCCGCACTCGACGGCAATGTCATGCGTGTCCTGTGTCGGCTGCTGCGCCTCGAAGGCGACCCGCGGCGAACCCCTGCACGAGTGCAGATGATCCGTGCCGGCGAAGCGCTCATGCCGAAGACCGGCACGGGAGATCTGAATCAGGCGCTGATCGAACTGGGGGCCAGAGTCTGTCTGCCGACACGGCCACGCTGCGCTGAATGCCCCGTAACCAACTGGTGCCGGGCGCGGGCAGAGCTCGATGATCCATCTGTGTTACCCATGCGGCCGAGGCGCAAAGAGCGCCCGCACCTGCAGGTCACGGCAGGCATCATCCGTCGCGCCGGAAAGCTGCTGATCGCCCAGCGCCCTCCCGGTGGCATGCTCGCCGGGCTATGGGAGTTTCCCGGCGGCAAGCAGGAGCCCGAGGAGAGCCTGGCAGAGTGTCTGCGCCGCGAGATCATGGAAGAACTGGGCATCATCATCGACGTGGAAGAAGAGATCGCCTGTGTGGATCACGAGTTCACCCACCTGTCGATCACACTGCATGCTTTTGCCGCTCGTTATCGGTCCGGACGGACACGTGCCATCGCCTGTTCTGCCTTCGAGTGGATCGACGTCGGGCGACTGCACGACTATGCCATACCGCGGGCAGATCATCTTGTCCTGGAGGCATTGACCGCTGGCGGGGCCAGCCTGCACGATTTTATCAACCGGGAGTAGCAAGTGGAAACAGATACACAGGAGGGTAGTTTCGCAGGCCTGCGCCGCCGTGCTGCGGGTCTCTATGTACGGGGTCTGGCGATGGGTACGGCGGATGTAATCCCCGGCGTCTCCGGCGGCACGATGGCGCTGATCACGGGTATTTACGATGAACTGGTGGGTACCGTCGCCGGTATCGATCGGGATCTGTTGACGGCTCTGGTCCGCGGCCGCTTTGGCGAGGTTGTGCAACGAGCCAACCTGGTGTTTCTCGTGCCCTTGCTCGCCGGCATCTTCACCGCCATCGTGACGCTTGCCAAGGGCATCACGTGGCTTCTGCAGCACCATCCCGTGCCTGTCTGGGGCGCCCTTACAGGATTGATTGCGGCGAGCCTCTTCGTTGTCGCACGGCAGGTCAGAGGCTGGAATGCGGTGGCCTATGCGGCGGTCATCGTCGGCGCCGTAGCAGGCTATACTGTGACCCTATTGGTACCGGTGGAGACGGGTGTCGAGTGGTACAAGTTCACCGGTGCCGGGCTCATCGCCAGTGTTGCCATGATCCTGCCCGGGATCAGTGGTTCCTTCCTGCTCGTTGTCATGGGCAAGTATCAGCAGGTGCTGGCAGCTGTGAACGATCGCGACCTGCAGATCATCCTGCTTTTCGGCGCAGGGTTTGCGACGGGGATCCTTGGTTTTTCGCGTGTGCTGCGCTGGTTGCTGGCACACGCGCACAGCACCACGATGGCGTTCCTCGTCGGCCTCATGGCCGGGTCCATGCGGAAGGTCTGGCCTTTTCGGCAGGTGCTGGATACGCCCGAGGCAGGTTTCGTCTGTACGCTGCCCGTCGTCTGGGACGACACGGCGTTGCTGGCATTCGGCCTTATGGTCGTGGCTGCCGCTGTGGTGTTGATCATCGAGCGGGCTGCCGGGGTGACGGCGACCAGAGTATAGGCGCTCTCGTCCGAGGGTTCAGCCCTTATCGGCTTCGCGGCGGGCCTGCGAAAAGCGTCGTGCCCGCCGTACGAGTACGAATACCAGCCCCCCGAGGGCGGCATAGAGCAGGGCCTGGTAGAGGAAATGATTCCAGCCGAGGATTACCGGCCACAGGCTCAGTACGCAGAGGAGGATGAAGATGTCCTCCAGCAGACGGCCTCTGCGGCCTGCATCCGGGGGGGTGTCCTTGTCGTCTTCGGTTGTCTCTGGCCAGTTCACGCGTCTGATTCGCTCCTGATCAACGTCCGGTAGATCGTGTAATTCTTCAGGACCTTCTTCACGTACAATCGGGTTTCCTTGTACGGGATGCGCTCGACAAAAGTGTCGGCATCCTCAATAGGAAAACGTTCGAGCCAGCGTCGCGCCACTCTGGGGCCGGCATTGTAGGCTGCCAGCCCGAGGGGGTACTGCAGACCATGAGTGTCGGCAGTGAAGGAGCGGACCTGGTCTCCAAGAAAGCGAGATCCCAGGAGAATGGAAACCCCCGGATCAAACAGCAGGTTACGAGTGTACGCAGGTACGCCCAGAGTGCGGGCCAGTTTGCGCCCTGTCTGCGGCATGATCTGCATGAGACCCATGGCGCCGGCGTGCGACAGGGCGTCCTCGTTGAAGTAACTCTCCTGGCGAATGACGGAAAGTACAAGATACGGGTCGACGCTGGCGTTCTCTGCGGCGCTGGAAATCTCGTCCCAGTAGTAGCTGGGATACAGACGACGGATGTCGTCATCCTGGAATGCTGAACGGGTACTCAGCAGGAGGGCGCGATCATGGAGGCCCAGGATGTCGTAGCTGTCGCGCAGGACGAGCAGGGCCCTGGAATCACCCTTGTTGAGCCGTTCTGCCAGGCGCAATTCCACCTCGGCCGCCGCCGCCAGTCCGAGTTCACCCAGCACCAGCGCACGCTGCACATGGTCCTGCCCGGCAACACGATCCAGGTCGAGATCGCCGGCCGCCAGCGGACCCCGCAGTGCCGGCCGGCGTGCAGGCATGTGGTTCTTGCCGTAGCCCATGCTGACGGCGCGTGACGCGTAGTAGGACCGGGGAAAGCCACTCGCTGCGTCGGTGAACAGCACTTTGGCCTCATCTTCGAGGTTGAGGCGCAGCGCTGACTTGCCGGCCCAGAACAGGCTCTGGTCGATGATGTGGGGTTGTCGGGATTGCTCTGCGACGCTGCGGAAGACGCGCAGCGCGTCTTCATACTGCTTCAGGCAATAGAAACTGAAACCTTCTCCCCAGGAGGATTCCTCAGCGTATTCGCTGGTGCCATACTCCCTTGCCAGCAGCGCATAGATGTTGCCAGCCTGAGCAAAACTGTCCTGCCGCTCCGCCGCCTTTGCCGCCTGCCACAAAGCATCATCAGCCAGTTCATGCTGCGGATACAAGCGGGCAAATTCGACATAGGCATCGACAGCTTTCAGGTCGTGATCATCACTGACCTGCAGTTGGGCCAGACGGTACAGGGCCGACGGCCAGCCATACAACTCGTGCAAGCGCTCGAAGGTGTGTCGCGCCCGTGCCAGCTGCCCCGATCTGGCATAGGCCCGACCCAGGACATACTCGGCCTGCGGTGCCTGTTCGTGGCGCCTGTTGGAGCGCAGCAACTGGCGCAGGTCGTCGATGGCATGACGATCATCGCGGTGCCGGTAGTATACCTCGGCCCGAGCAAAGCGTTCCTCCCAATTCGCCGGCTGCATGTGACGTGCCACGTTGAGAGTCAGACTGTGCCCGGGAAACTGGCGCAGCAACTCCAGTCGGGCCTTGCGGGCGCTCTTGTCGTCACCCGCCTGCGGCGCGATCTCGGCGATCTTGAAGAGGATCTCAGCGGAGGCGCCAGCCGCGCGTTGTTGCTCACGGTAGGTGCGCAGGGCGTCGTCATATTCTCCCGTATCATGCAGCAGAGCCGCCAGATACAGTCGGGCCGAGTCGGCAACGGCAGCACTCGGCTGCAGAGTCAGCAAGTCACGATAGGAGGAGATCACGGCGGCGCTGTCAGCCCCGGAAGCAGCGATCATCTGCAGACTGCGGGCGAGCCACAGGCGCCGATAATGCTCCAACAGTGGGACTTCACCTTCGAGGCGCAGCAGTCGTGCATAAGCGCTATCCGTCAGGCCCAAAGCCCGCTCACAGACTGCCAGACGATACTGGTGCAGAGCCTGAGAAACGGTGCCTGGTGGCTGCCTGATCAGGAGATCGTAGGCCGGCCTGAATTGCTGCCGACGGATCAGCACTGTGGCGTCCGACACAGCCAGTGTCGCGTTGCTGCCGAACAGTCCCGCCGGTGCAAAGCGGGCAGCAAAGGGCAACAGAACCAGAGCGCACAGGGCAGTCGTGCCCAGTACCAGACGGGCCTTGGCAGGCATAGTCAAAGCAGTAGGTACCGCGGGAATCGTCGGTGTATGGTAGGGGAGTTGGTCAGACGTGGAAGATAACGTCGCCCTCTGTAACCAGCCACCGAAAAGCTGTCAGTGACGCAATGTCAGCGTGATGAACCGCCCCGATCGATGGCGCTACGCAGCGTCTGGGCAAAGTCCTTGCCGCCCGTCCTGTGGTCGATGGACGGGCTGCCGCTACCAGACTTGGACGCCTGCTCCAACTCCTGCAGGTTTTTGCGGATGTCGCGCAGCGCCGTGCTGATCTGACGATCGATATCCTGAAGACGTCGGTCGATGTGATTGTTTGTTAGAGGCGTGAGCTCCATCATTCTCTCGCATTGGGCCTTGCGCCCGCGCGGCATGCACGGAACAGTGTTCCGGGGACAGCAATCCCGGCGTCCTGAACCATGCAAAGCCTGTGCCGAGCCCGCAGGGTTGCGAAAAAAGTGATGTAAGATGTGTAAAAACAACAGAGTAGAAGATATAAAGTCTGCTGGATCTGGCGCGCAGACGCCCAGACGGGAAGACTCTTCCCGCAGGCCGGCTCGAGGAGCGGCAAAATCTGCCGACCTGAATGCCCCCAATGGGCCGGCTCGCCCCGGGGTCCTGCGCGCGCGGGTTCTACTTACGACGGGGGGCGGTAATGTGCGGACTGAGCCCGTGATAGGCTTCGGCCGCCTCCATCATCGTTTCAGACAGAGTGGGATGAGGGTGAATGCACAGTGCTACGTCCCGTACCAGCGCCGCCATTTCGACGGCGAGCACGCCCTCGGCAATCAGTTCGCCCGCACCCGGGCCGGCAATGCCGACGCCAAGAATCCGCTCCGTTTCCGGGTCGACGATCAGCTTTGTCACACCGTCACTGCGGTCCTGCGTCGTTGCCCGCCCTGACGCGGCCCAGGGGAAGCGCGCAACCTTGATGGTACGCCCCTGTGCTTCGGCATCCTTCTCGGTCAGTCCACACCAGGCAAGTTCGGGATCCGTGTAGACGACACTGGGAATCGCATTGGGCTCAAAGGCGGACCGCTGGCCGGCCATGACCTCGGCGGCAACGATGCCTTCGTGTGACGCCGTGTGTGCCAGGGCCGAACCGATGACATCGCCGATGGCGAAAATCGACGGTTCAGCAGTCCGTCGCTGCAGATCTACCTCGACGAAACCACGCTGGGTGAGTTGCACCCCGGTGGTTTCCAGGCCGAGGTCCTCGGTATTGGGTCGGCGACCGATGGACAGCAGGATCCGATCGAATGTGTGGGTTGAGCTGTCGCCGCCGCCGGTGGGTTCCCAAGTGACATCGATGCCAGAACCACTGTCGGTGACGCCTGTGACTTTGGTGCTGAGGTGGATGCCGGCAAACTGCGACTCCAACCGTTTGGCGAGCACTTTGACCAGATCACGATCCCCGGGGGGGATCAGGCCGTCCGTCATTTCGACGACAGAAACAGCCGAACCAAGAGCGCAGTACACCTGGCCAAGCTCAAGACCAATAATACCGCCACCAACGATCAACAAGCGCTCGGGCACGTCCGGCAATTCCAGCGCGCCGGTGGAATCCATGATCCGCTCCGAGGCGATATCGAAGGCAGGCAGAACAATCGGTCGGGACCCGGTGGCCAGGACGGCATGGTCGAAGCTGAGTTGCTGCTCACCACCCCCATGGAGATCGATTTTCAGTGTCTGTGGCCCGGTAAAGCGGGCGCGGCCCCGCACGTAGGTGATTTTGCGTGCCTTCGACAACTGGCCGAGGCCACCGGTCATCTTCGCCACGACACGGTCCTTGTAGGCACGCAACTGGTCGAGATCGATCTTCGGCTCGCCGAAGGTGACTCCCCAGGCCGAGGCTTCCCGAGCCTCGTTGAGCAGTTTTGCCACGTGCAACAAAGCTTTCGACGGGATGCAACCCCGATACAGGCAGACGCCGCCGGGGTTTTCGTCGAGATCAATCAGGGTGACATCGAGGCCGAGATCAGCGGCACGGAAGGCAGCCACATACCCCCCGGGGCCGCCGCCAATAATCGCAATCTGGGTTTTGTCGGCGCTCACGGATCAGCCACCAAAAGCGAGGAGGTATGGACTCTCGAGACCCTGACAGATATAGCGCAGGAAGCGGGCGCCATCGGCGCCGTCAATGACGCGATGGTCGTAGGACAACGACAGGGGCATGATCATGCGGGGCTGCAATTGGCCATCGACATAGACCGGCTGTGTGCTGCCACGGGCAACGCCGAGGATGGCGACCTCGGGGGCGTTGACGATCGGTGTGAAGGCTGTGCCACCGATGCCGCCGAGATTGCTGACGGTGAAGGAGCCGCCCTGCATGTCATCGATCGCAATTTTCCCGGTCCGCGTTTTCTCGGCCACCTCGCCGAGCTCGATGGAGATCTCGGTGATGGACTTACGGTCCACATCGCGGATGACGGGGACGAGAAGGCCCCGTTTGGTATCGACGGCGACACCGATATGACAGTACTTCTTGTAGATGATTTCTTCGCCAGCCATGTCGATGCTGGCATTGAACTGCGGAAATTTGCGCAGCGCCGCTGCAGCGACTTTCAGGATGATCGCCGTCGGCGTGAGCTTGGCGCCGGCTTTCTCCACTTGTTTGCCGAAGTCCTTGCGCCACGCTTCCAGTTCGGTGACGTCACACTGGTCAAACTGTGTTACATGAGGAATTGTTGACCAGGAAGCCGTCAACCGCTGCGCCGTGATGCGACGAACGTTGCTGAAAGGCTCGCGCTCGATATCTCCCCATTTACTGAAATCAGGCAGCGGCGTAGCGCTGATTGCGGCATGGGGGCCGCGGTTCTCATGAAGTGACTTCGAGTGCCCTTTGACATCGGCTTCCGAAATGCGCCCGCCCGGGCCGGTGCCCTGTACCGAGGACACCTCAACACCGATCTCACGGGCCAGACGGCGTACCGATGGAGCGGCGGGGACTGGGCGAGTGGAAGCTTCGTGGTTGGCGGGTCTGTTGCCAGCCGAAACTGGAGGAGTCTGCACTGGAGTTGGGGCTGCGGTCGATGCCGTAGCGGGCGCTGCAGCGGGGGTGGGAGTCGGGGAGGCGGCAACGGTTGTTGCTGCCGGAGAACTTGCAACCGATATAGCATCGAGAGTGACGATCAACTGACCGATGCTGGCACGGTCCCCTTTCTGCACGTGGATCGCCGTGATGACCCCCGCAGACGGAGCTGGCATTTCGACAACGCCCTTGTCGATTTCGAGCTCCACCAGCCCTTGTTCCTCTTCGACGCTGTCACCAACGGACACGAGGATGTCGACGACGTCGCCACTGTGGATCCCCTCGCCCAATTCAGGCAGATGCACATCGACAGGCCCACCGGTGGCAGCGGGGCCGGCAACAGGGACCGGTATCGGTTGCGGCTCTGGGGTGACATCGGGGCTGGCTGCGGGCGCCTCCGGTATCACCGCGGCAACGACTGCCGTCGTCGAATCAGCAGCCTTGTCGCCTGCATCAACAAGGAACAGGACCTGGCCGACTTGTGCCTGCTCACCCTTGGCAATCAGCACCTTGGTCACCGTCCCACTCAAGGAAGAGGGGACTTCGATGACAGCCTTGTCGGTTTCCAGTTCGATGACCGGCTGGTCTTCGACAAGGGAGTCGCCCACCGCAACGAGGACATTGATCACCTCGCCGGCTTCGATATTCTCACCCAGATCGGGCAGTTTGAGCTCAGCCACGTAGGATATCCTGCTCAGATGGTGACGGGGTTAGGTTTTTCGGGGTCGATGCCGAAGTCCTTGATGGCTGCCTCGACTACATCGGTGGAGATCTGTCCCTCGTCGGCAAGGGCGCTCAAGGTGGCGATCGTGATCCAGCGCGCATCGACCTCGAAATGATTACGCAGAGCGGCCCGACCCTCGGAACGGCCAAAGCCGTCGGTGCCCAGTGCCACGGGCGGCTTCGGGAACCAGCGGGCAATCGACTCGGGCAGGGCCTTCACATAGTCAGACGCGACAACGAAGGCTCCCTTGGCATCACCGATGCACTGTGTCACCCACGGAACCCGTTTCTGCTGCGAGGGATGCAGCCGGTTCCACCGGTCCACGGCGAGACCATCATTGTGCAGCTCCTTGAAGGACGTGATGCTCCAGACGTCGGCGGCAACATTGTACTTGTCCGCCAGCAACACCTGCGCCTGCAGGGCCATGTTCATTATGGCGCCTGAGCCGAAGATCTGCGCCTTCAGTTTGCGACTTTTGCTCGCCTTGCGGAAGGGATACATGCCCTTCAGCACACCTTCTTCAGTGGCGCTCTCCGGCATGGCCGGCATCGGGTAGTTTTCGTTCTCCACCGTCATGTAATAGAACACGTCCTCCTGCTCCACGTACATGCGACGGATGCCTTCCTTGATGATGATCTCAATCTCAAAACCGAAGGCGGGATCGTAGGCGATCAGATTGGGCACCGGGTAGGCGAGCAGATGGCTGTTGCCGTCGTTGTGCTGCAAGCCCTCGCCAGCCAGGGTCGTGCGCCCCGCCGTGCCACCCACGAGAAATCCCTTGCAGCGCATGTCGCCGGCCAGCCAGATGAGATCACCAATGCGCTGCAGGCCGAACATCGAGTAGTAGACGAAGAAGGGGATCGTGTTGATGCCGTGCGTTGCGTACGCCGTCCCGGCGGAGATGAAGGAGGACATGGAGCCCGCTTCATTGATACCCTCCTCAAGGATCTGCCCGTCGGTAGCCTCTTTGTAGTACGACAGAGTTGCCCGATCGACGGGCTCGTATTTCTGCCCGGCATGCGCGTAGATGCCAAAGGGCCGGAACAGGGAATCGAGGCCGAATGTGCGGGCCTCGTCCGGTATGATGGGGACAATGAGGTGTCCGATTTCCTTGTCGCGCATCAGTTTGGTAAGGACGCGACCGAAGGCCATGGTCGTTGCCATGTCACGCTCGCCCGTGCCTTCGCGAAGTTCGCTGAACAGATCGGCGGAGGGCATCTTCAGTGGCTGAGCCCGGACGCTGCGCTGGGGCAGAGAGCCGCCGAGAGCCGCGCGGCGGTCCTTGAGGTAGCGGATTTCCTCACTGTCCTCAGCGGGCTTGTAGAAAGGCGCGTTGGCCACGTCTTCGTCGTCGATGGGGATGCCGAAGCGTGTGCGGAACTCACGCAACTCGGCTTCGTTCATCTTCTTCTGATTGTGGCTGATGTTCATGCCCTCACCGGCCTCACCGAGGCCATAGCCCTTCACTGTGTGCGCCAGCACGACCGTAGGGCCACCGGTATGGTTGCTGGCTGCAGCAAACGCAGCATGGACCTTGTCGGGGTCGTGACCGCCACGACGCATCTTTGCCAGCTGTTCATCCGACAGGTGCGCCACCATTTTCAACAGGCGTTCGTCGGTACCGAAGAAATGCTCCCGGATGTAGGCGCCATCGGAGACGCTGTATTTCTGCATTTCACCATCGACGATCTCGCCCATGCGGCGCGCCAGCAGGCCCTCTTCATCCCGTTCCAGCAGCGCGTCCCAGTCGTCACCCCAGATCACCTTGATGACATTCCATCCAGCGCCGCGAAAGGCGCCTTCCAGTTCCTGTATGATCTTGCCATTGCCACGTACGGGACCGTCGAGGCGCTGGAGATTGCAGTTGACGACCCAGACCAGATTGTCCAGTTGTTCGCGGGATGCCAGCGTCAACGCACCCAGTGATTCGGGCTCGTCCATCTCGCCGTCACCGAAGAAGCCCCAGACCTTGGCGTCATCGACGGGTTTGAGGCCACGATCCTCAAGGTAGCGATTGAAACGGGCCTGGTAGATCGACACGATTGGGCCGAGGCCCATGGACACGGTAGGGAACTGCCAGAAATGGGGCATCAACCATGGATGGGGGTATGACGACAATCCCCCGCCCTCGCGGGTCTCACGGCGGAAGTTCACCAGGTGCTGTTCGGACAGTCTGCCCTCGAGAAAAGCCCGAGCGTAGATGCCGGGCGTGGCGTGACCCTGAATGAAAATCAGGTCGCCACTGAATTCGTCCTTGGGGGCCCGGAAGAAATGGTTGAAGCCGACCTCGTACAATGTTGCCGACGAGGCGAAGGTGGAGATGTGGCCACCGGGGGTGGCCGGATCGCTGTTGGCGCGCACAACCATGGCCATGGCATTCCAGCGAATCAGGCTCTTGATGCGACGTTCGATCTCGCGGCTACCCGGGTAGGGTGGCTGTTGGCTCCGAGGAATTGTATTGACATAAGGTGTCCTGGCCGTGATCGGTAGCGAGACGCCTGCCCTTTCGGCCCGCACGTGCAATTGATGCAACAGATCACGCACCTGCTCAGGGCTGCGGCTGGTCAGCACAAAGTCGAGGGAGTCGAGCCACTCGCGTAGTTCGAGTTCGACTTCACCGTTGGGCGAGATCCGGGTCTGGTTCACACTGATGGTGTCGCTCATGAGATATCTTAGTCGAAGTGTTGGTATTCCGGGGGGCGAGGGGGTGACGAAAGCCGGGCCCGCAGCGGAAGGGGAAAGTCGATGGTAGAACTTCAGGCCGGTTAAAATAGCGAGCGCGGCAGGACCGGGCAAAAGAGGTTTCTGTGCCAGCGCCGGATCCCGCTATCCTACGGGCGATGTTCACGCATCACATACAGGCTGATCAACCCTCGCAATGGATCGTCCCATCTATTGACACCAACACCTGACACATCCTTCACGCGGCGCCACCGGGCCATGCTGTACTTCATTCTGGTGTCACTGGTGGTGCATCTGTTGTCGATCGCGCTTGTCACCGACTGGCGCCGGCCCGACCTGGACGCCGAGGCTTTCGAGGCGCGCTTGCGGCAGGTCGCCCGCTTCGAGCCCAAGCGCCTGCTGGCGGAGCACCCCGTGACGACGCCGCGAACGGAGATGGAATATCGCCCGGCAGAGTCGCAGGCACAGCCCATGGAGGAGGTGACGGTGCAGTTGCAGGCGCCACCGCCACCTGAAACAGTACCGGAGCCGGTCGTTTCCCTCCAACCTTTCGATGTCGCCACGCGTGCCGATACGTTTTTTGCACAGCGGTCTGAAGAAGTGCAGCGGGCGCTGGCGCAGATCCTGGAAACACGGGACGTGGAACGCCGCGAATCTCTCGAGTTGCTGCGTGTTTCCGATCTGGCCCAGGGGCACCAGCGAGCTGTTGTTCTGATCGACCCGAACAACCGGCGCAACATCACCGGATTCGTCAACCTCACGCGTTTGCGTCTGCCCGGCGCCGGCGGTGGCCCGTTGTTTACTCTGGATGGTCAGCCACCCGTCGGCGGATCCGGACTTGAGGCGCTGGCGCGGTTTATGCGAGACCACACGGACCTGCTCGTCCAGGTGCGGCAGGAGGTTGCCCAGTCGGTCTCCGATCCGTCGCTGATGGAGGACCCCGTGCATTTCCTCATTGAAGGGGGTGGACGACAGTTGATCGGCGATTGGCCGCTGCTGCAACTCACGCCACCGGAGCGGGCCTTTCTCGAAGCGTACATGCGCCAGGGGGGGCTGCTCTTCATCGAAGGTCGGTCCAGGTTTCTCGGGGCTGCAGTGGACATGCTCAGCGAGATTCTGGGCACCGACGCGGGCATCCGGCCGATCCCCGTCCATCACCCCATATATCACTCTTTCTACACATTCTCCGACGGCTTTCCTGGTGAGAACAAGCAACAGTATGAGTACCTGAAGCAGATGCCTATGTCCTGGAGCTACCCGTCGCGCCTATACGCCGATGTGGCGACGGCTGCCTCCATTGCCTCAGGCCCGCTGAATCAGGATCCGAATCAATCGAACGGAGTTGACGCTGGCGATCCTCTCGGGCTCTGGGGTGTGAGCCTTGGTGATACCCTCGTGGCCATCGTCAGTGATCTCGATCTGCATACACGCTGGTTCGGTTCCCTGTCCGAGGATGACGACGTTGCCATCGACAGCTCTCCGGCTCTGCACACGGGAATCAACCTGCTGGTCCACGCGCTGACGCGGAACGGTACGGTGGCACATCGACGGGCACTGCCGGCATGGACCAACAAGAGACCCACAGCGGTATCCGCAGTGCCGACGGTCGACGCCACCTTGGCGGAGGCGAGTGAGCAGGTCGACCCCGGCCTCTACGATGCCCTGGATGCATCCCTGGCCATCATCTGCGCCCCTCTGGGCACGGCTCTTGGGGCTGGCGGGGTGACGGTTCGCCTCGACGGCCGGCATCGCATCGACGTCTTGCGGGCGAGCCGTCATGGTCTGCTGCTGCAGAACCTTGCCACCGGCGAACACTGGCTGGAACTCGACTACGGTGGTGAGGTTGAAGGGATCGCAGTCAATCTCCAGGGCGGGTCGGTAACCACCGTGACTTTCGCCGTCAGTCGCCTGGCCATGATTCGGAGTCTGCGTCTCGAGGTGCAGCAGTCCCAGGTGGCGGCAGGGAGGTGGAAGGCGATATTCCCGGACCTCGACCTGGAAGAAGCATTTCTCGAGGAAAGCGAGGCTTTTCCCCTACCACCCTGAGGCACCCAAACCCAAGAGGAATTGCGTCTGAAACGGGATTTCCATATCTTGTCTAACCCCTTGTATTTCCAGTCGGTTGCCAATTGAATTCGTCAATGTTGTTCGCTTTTGCCCTGACTCTGGTCGCCGGCGCCTCCCAGGCGCAGTCTGTGGCCACCGAGGCCATCTCTGCGCCCCGAGACACGACTGTCGTCGTTCGTCAGGGGCAATCCTTGCTCAGCATTGCCGCCAATCTTCTCGACAGCAGCGACCACTATACGAGTTCCGAGCTGGCGGTGGACATGCGCCACCTCAACGCCCTGCAGTCCGACCGCCTGCAGCCCGGTCAACTGTTGCAGGTTCCATTGCGCCAGACCCTGCCAGCCACAGAATTGCGCCGTATTGTCGATCCCCGTCCCGCCCGCGGCATCTATGCCACGGCGACCGTAGCCGGTTCGCTGCACATGATGGCACTCGCCGATTCCCTTGCTGGGGCGGGGGGCAATACCATGGTCTTCGATATCAAGGACCGTGAGGGAGACCTCAGTTACGTCTCTGCGGTGCCGCTGGCACAGCAGATGCAGATCGACAGTCTCGCACGCATCCGGCGGCCCGTAGCTCTGGTGAACCAGCTGCACAGACGGGGCTTACACGTCGTTGGACGTCTCAGCTGCTTCTACGATGAACGGCTGGCAGCGGCACGGCCGGATTTGACGCCGCGCCTTGCCGATGGACAGCCCTGGGCGGGGGGATGGCTCGATCCGTCCAACCTGGAGGTGCAGGACTACCTGCTCGGTGTCGTCGACGAGATGGTCGCTTTCGGGATCGACGAAGTGCAACTCGACTACGTCCGTTTCCCCACCGAGACGCGGGCAGACAGCGCCATTTTTGGCTATGCGGATACATTGGCCCGGCACGAGGTCATCACGGCCTTTGTGCGTCGCGTTCGCGATCAGCTGGCCGGTTCCGGCGTGCTGCTCGCTGTCGATGTTTTTGGTGTGGCCGCGTGGGGACACAGTGCCGATCTCGACCGCATCGGCCAGCATCTGCCCGACCTGATGCCGTTGCTCGATGTGGCTTGTCCCATGCTCTATCCTTCACACTTTTACGGAAACTTCCTGGGCATGACGAATCCGGTGGACTATCCGTACTTCCTTGTCTTTGAGGGGGTGCGGCGCCTGATGCCGCTGGCCAGAGAACACGCAGTTGCTGTACGCCCCTGGGTGCAGTCCTTCGCCTATCGCATTCCGGGATTCGATCAGGCGTATGTGGTTGAGCAGATCCAGGGCGCCATCGATGCAGGTGCCGACGGTTGGCTGCTGTGGCATCCTGCCAGTCGGTATGATATCGGCCTCGCCGCGATTCGGCAGGTCACGGAGGGTGTTGTCGAAGTGCGGCCGGATCGAATGCCACCGCTGCTCGGGGCACGCACGGAGGACCTCAACGACATGTAGGCAGGGCGCAAGGCAGCAAGAACAGCAGACAGCAAGAACAACAAAAGGGTCCGGACTCCTGCAGGAGTCCGGACCCTTGTTGTTACGGCGTACGAGGCAGCTACTTGAAGATTTTCATGTCGCCACTCTGCAGACGTGCCCAGTAGTCGAACAGGACTGCCCGGACCTGCGGACTGAGAAGAACCCCCGCAATGATGTTCGGGAAGGCCATGCCGAGGATCATCATGTCGGAGAAATCAAGCACATTGGTCAATGCTGTGACGGATCCCATAAAGACGAAGAACACAAAGAACAGACGGTAGACAATGATGGAACGGGAGCCGAACAGATACTCCCAGGCGCGTTCGCCGTAGTAGGACCACGAGATCATTGTTGAGAAGGCAAACATGAAGACGGCAATGGCAAGCACATAACTGGCACCGGGGATGACCGAATCGAAGGCCGCCGCAGTCATTCGTGTGCCGACAATGAAATCGCCGGACTGAAACTCAGGCCGCAGATAGGCGCCGGTGATCATACACACGAGACCCGTCATCGTGCAGATGATGATGGTGTCGATGAAGGGGCCGATCATGGCAACAATGCCCTCACGGGCAGGTTCATCGGTCTTGGCAGCCGCATGAGCAAAGGCTGCAGAGCCCAGGCCCGCCTCGTTGGAGAAGGCCGCCCGGCGAATGCCCATGATGAGGACACCCGTAAAGCCACCGTACGCAGCCGATCCGGTGAAGGCCATGCTGATGATGCGACCGACCATGGCGGGAACTTCGCTGATGTGGTAGAGGATGATGATCAGTGAAGCTGCCACGTAGAGGCCGCACATGATGGGCACCACACGTGACGTGACCTGGCCGATGCGGCGGATTCCGCCGATGATGACGAGCCCTACAAGTCCCGCCATGAACAGACCGACGAGCCAGTTGTATTGCTTGAACCACGGTGACACAGTGCCCAGAATCTCAAGTGTCTGGTTGGACTGGAACATGTTGCCGCCGCCGAAGGACCCCCCGATCGTGAGAAAGGCGTAGATCACGGCCAGGGTTCGGCCGAATTCCCCCATGCCCTTCTTTGCCAGTCCCTCCTGCATGTAATACATGGGACCGCCATAGATGTGGCCGCTTGGCGACGTGCGACGATACATGACGGCCAGCGTGCAGGAGGCAAGCTTGGAGGACATGCCGAAGACCGCTGTGAGGACCATCCAGAAGATGGCCCCCGGGCCACCGATTCCCACGGCGATGGCGACGCCGGCGATGTTGCCGAGGCCGATGGTGGCCGACAGCGCACTGGACAAGGCCTGGAAGTGCGTGATCTCGCCGGGATCATCCGGATCGTCATAGCGACCCCGGATGACATCGATGGAGTGCTTGAAGGCGCGAACCGACATCCACCTGAAATAGAACGTGTAGTACAGACTGCCGGCGACGAGGACGGCAACGATGAGGGGGAAGCCCGTGCCGAAGTCGGCAAACAGGAAGGTGGCCATCATCTCGACGATGGCGCCAAAAAGCCCGTCGAGATAGCTCAGGTGGTCCTGGATCCAGCCGTCTTCCTGGGCAAGCGCTGGCGAAGCCAGTGCCACCACAAGAATCAGGGCACGTGCAGCGAAACCCATGTGCAGCCTCTTGCGGGGAGGGGAGGTCAAAACGAAGGCGCAAGTATAGGAATCCCGAGGCCGCAGGTCGACTCCATCCGCCGGGACAGTTGCTGTATTATTTTCAGTTCATGCTATGGCGATTCAGCCTTTACGGCTTCCTGAAGAATCAACGCTACTTCGAGCCCTTCCTGCTGCTCGTCTTCCTGGACAAGGGTCTCGACTACTTCACCATCGGTCTGCTTATCTCCTTCCGCGAGTTGGCGATCAATCTGCTCGAGATCCCTTCCGGCGCCATCGCCGATCTGTGGGGACGTCGGCGGGCCATGATGCTCTCCTTTGGCGCCTATATCGCCAGTTTCCTGATTTTCGGGCTGGCTCGCGATCTGAGCATGTTCTTCGGCGCCATGCTGCTGTTTGCCGTGGGTGAAGCATTTCGCACGGGCACGCACAAAGCCATGATCTTCAGCTGGCTGCAGCAGCAGGGGCGCGCCGGTGAGCGTACCCGGGTGTACGGCTACACACGTTCCTGGAGCAAGTACGGTTCAGCCCTATCCGTGACCGTCGCGGCAATCTTCGTCTATCTGTCCGACTCATACGTATACGTCTTTTACCTGTCAGTGATTCCCTACCTGTTGGGGATCATCAACTTTATCGGGTATCCTCCCGAGTTGGACGGTAGCAAACCAGCGACGCATGCCCCGCGAGAATTGGTGGCTCACTTGCGTGCCGGCTTCCATCAGGCCTTTGCCGTCGTCAGGCTGCGACGGCTGATCGTCGAATCCATGGGCTTTCAGGGAGTGTACGAGGCGACCAAGGACTATCTGCAGCCGGTGTTGCAGGCGGCGGCCATCGCCGCGGCGGCGCACTGGAGCCAGACACGTGGCATGAGCCAGATCCAGCAGAGCACGCTGCTCATTGGGCCACTCTATCTGGTTCTGCACCTGCTGGCCGGTACTGCCAGCCGCCAGGCGCATCGTGTGGTCGAGGCGGCTGGCGACGAGGATCGTGCGGTGCATCTGCTGTGGCTCGCTGACGGGATCATCTTCGCCGGTCTGGCAGTGGCAGCCTTCTGGCGGTTCGAGGTGGCCATCATCGTCGCCTTCGTTGCCCTGGACACTTTGCACAATATCTGGCGACCGGTGCAACTTGGCCGCTTCGATACCCATGGCACCGAAGCTCAGGGCGCCACTTTGCTGTCCATCGAGAGTCAGGCCCGTCGCCTGACGACGGTCATCGCCGCGCCCCTGCTCGGTCTGGCGGTTGACGCAGTCCGTGCCAGTGGCACCGGCGGTCCCTTCTGGCCCGTCGGAGTGCTCGGGTTATCTGTCGCCATGATCTTTCAGTTCAGGCGCTTCCAGCCCAGGCGCTGAAGTCCGGCAGAGCCACCCACGCTC
>CALFPI010000185.1 GCA_937919035.1 uncultured Gemmatimonadaceae bacterium | reverse complement strand
AGGGATGGCACCGTGCGCTGCGAATTGTTCGCCGAACGGGATGGCTGGCTCGCCGCCCGTGTCTGGGGCGACGCCCGGGACAGCTTCAACCAATCGATCTACGCCCACACCAGCCCGACGTGGTTCCACTGTGGCCGGCCACCTGCGACACGCCACGACGCCGCCCGGTTTTTCCTCGACGCCATCGATGCCTCTTTGAGCTGGGTCGACACCGTCGGCCGCTACAACAACGACAGGCAACGCAACGAGGTGAAAGCACTGTTCCGCCGGGGCCGCGAGGCCTACGCCGACCTGGCCAAGCGGTAGGCCCAGACGAGGCGAGGCCGGAGGGCAGTCCCCCCGGCCTCAAGATGTCGAACAGCGTGCGCCGAACAATGTGCGCCCCAGGCGCCGATGTCAGACGCCGAAGTCAGGCGCCGGCTTCACTCAGCCATCGTTCGGCTTCGATTGCCGCCATGCAGCCGGTGCCTGCTGCCGTCACAGCCTGACGGTAGACGTGATCCTGCGCGTCACCACAGGCGAACACACCCTCGATATTCGTCTTCGTTGAGTCCGGTGCCGTGAGCAGGTACCCTGTCTCGTCCATGTCGAGAACGCCAGTGAAAAGCGTCGTATTGGGTTTGTGACCGATGGCGACGAACAGACCCTCACAGGCGTGCTCCCAGACATCTCCCGTCTCCGGGTTCCGCAGTCGGGCGCCGATGACGTTCATCCCCGCCTCATCCCCCAGGACATCTTCGACCACAGCAGGTGTAACGAACTCGATTTTGGGGTTCTCCTGCGCGCGCTGCAGCATGATGCGTGACGCCCTGAACTCGGAGCGACGGTGCACGAGGCTGACCTTGGAGGCGAACTTCGTCAGGTAATTGGCCTCCTCCATCGCCGTGTCGCCCCCACCAACGACGATGATCTCTTTGTCGCGGAAGAAAAAGCCATCACACGTGGCGCAGGCTGAGACGCCATGTCCCATCAGTCTCGTCTCTGACTCGAGGCCAAGCAGGCTTGCTGAGGCCCCTGTGGCGATGATGACGGCATCGGCAGTGTAGACATCCTTCTCAGCCGTGACCTTGAAGGGCCGCTGGGAGAAGTCGACTTCCGTGACCATCTTGAACTCGGCTGTGGCACCGAAACGCAGCGCCTGGGCGCGAAACTTCTCCATCATCTCCGGACCCATGATCCCTTCCGGGAAGCCGGGATAATTCTCCACATCCGTGGTGATCGTCAGTTGACCGCCGGGCTGCATACCCTCCAGAACGAGGGGGGCCAGATCTGCACGTGCCGCGTACACCGCGGCAGTGAATCCCGCCGGCCCGGAGCCGATAATGAGAACCTTCGTGTGTTTGCTGTCTGCCATGTCTTCGAAATCTCCTGCCGCGGTCGTTTCAGATGTTGTCAGAGTCGAGGAGTGTCCTGCTACGATCGAGAATGTCCGAAAAGCGCGAGGTTACGCAATTCGGTACGGCACATCCTGTCCTTTGAGGCCGGCGAGCAGATTGGTCACGGACATCTGCGACATGGCATCACGCGTCTGCTGTGTCGCAGACCCCAGATGCGGCAACACTACGAGTCGCTCTTCGGCCAGCAGCGGATGATCCCGGGGCAATGGCTCAGGGTAGGTTACATCCGTCGCTGCTGCATGCAGATGTCCGGCGCGAAGGGCAGTCAGCAGCGCCTCCTGATCCCACACCGGACCCCGCGCCGCATTGGCGATGACGGCGGTGGGCTTCATCAGTGCCAGTTCCCGGGCGCCGATCAGGCCCGTTGTCTCCGGCGTCAGAGGACAGTTGAGTGCGACGAAGTCGGACTGCTGCAGAAGCTCATCGAGTCCTGCGTAGCGCGCCCCAAGATCCGCTTCAGCTGACGCGTTGCGTGTGCGATTGTGATAGAGGATTTTCATGTCGAAACCGATGGCGCGACGGCCAACCTGGTAGCCGATTCGACCCAGACCGATGATGCCGAGCGTGGCGCCCGTGACCTGCTGCCCCAGCAGGACTGCAGCATCATACTTCTGGAACCCGGGTCCCCGGGCGAAATGGTCTCCTGTAACGATGTTGCGTCCTGCCGCCAGCAGCAGAGCCCAGGTCAGATCTGCCGTCGCCGCATCAAGCACACCCGGCGTGTTGCCCACGGGAATGCCGAGGGCCCTGGCGCCGTTCTGGTCGATGTGATCACAGCCGACACCGAAATTGCTGACGATCTTCAGCCGCCCACAACGCTCCATCAGTTCCCGGGTCACCGGAAAGTGACCATAACTGTAGATGCCATCGATGACACTGTAGTCGATGTCCCGCGGCGGTTCGGCGTCACGCCACCAATGCAGGCAACAGTCAGACGCGGCAAGAAGTCGGGTGATCGGCTCGTACGGCACAACGTCACTCTGGATCAGGACCTGCCAACTCATGGACCCCCGCTATCACAATCACATGTTCAAACAAAAAAAGGCAGGAGCGACGAAGAAACGTCGATCCTGCCCGTCGAACAACTGTTCAGGCAACTGTGGACTGCAGGCAACGGCGGATTTCAGGCCACGACGTCGACCTGGACTGCCGGATTGTTTACTGGCTCCGTCGATGCCGTGGTGGTATTTTCCGTCACCGTCACCGGGCGTTGGACCGTCCGATCCTGGGTGACGGAAGACGTGGATGCCTGGGATGAATCCAGCCCCTTGGTGTCGGTCGTCTGCGGCGCGCGGGTTGGCCCAGCGGACTCCTGCCCCTCGCTGGCAACGATGCCATCGAGCTGATTCACCTGACGCTGGAGATCATTGAACCGGGCGGTCAGGACCGTGCGCTCACTGTGTGAGCGCCCAGGTGAGTCCAGTTCGGCAGCCACTGCCTTTCGCGTACGCACCAGTTCGCCCAGACGCTCAGCCAGACGTTCGGCACCACTCTGGCTGGCCCCACGAGGCGTCCGGGCCCCCGGTCCGGCATGAAGCGTTGCAGTCGAGGTGAGAACGGGATCGATCGCCATTGGGGACCTCCTTCCGGCCAGGCCGGATTTGAGGCAATACGATTTGAAGCATTACGACTGGCTGTGTAACTTACACCAACCTGTTGTACCCGTGTAATATACGAACTCGACAATAGAATCAAAGCCCACATGCTGATCCACAATCCCGAAGGCCATTACCATTTCCTCAAAGGCATCGATCCGTATTCCTGCGGCGTCGTCGCTGATCCCGGTTATGAGATCATTTTCGTGACCTTCAGGGAGGCCCCCCCCTGGCGCCGCGGTTTTGCTGTCGTTGATGCACATTTACAGGCCGAGGGACGTGATCGTGCCTCCTTGTGCTCGATCCAGCTCCGTTGCCCTCAGCCCTATCCCATTGATGGCTTCATCTCCTTCAATGATGAATATCGCGCCGTGTTGTCGGACTGGGATCTGTTCCGAGAAGGCCTGAACCCGGTGTCACGGACAAACGTCGCGCCCGCCTACTCTGCCCCTGCCGAGACCTTGCTGCATGCCTTCGCCTACGTCGTTCCCGCATCAAAGCCGAACATGTCGCCTTCCCTGGTCATCGCTGGCGCCGGTGAACTGCGGGATGGTGTGCTCGATGCTGGCGGGATCGTCCGCCGCGGAGAGACTTCACCCGAGGCGATGCGGGAGAAGGCCGCCTATGTCATGCAGGTCATGGAAACGCGCCTCGATGGGCTCGGCGCCCGCTGGGATCTGCTGAATCAGATCAACGTCTACACCGTGCAGCCCCTTCAGGGACTCATCGAGGACGTCGTGCTCAGCCGCCTGGGTCCGGCGCGCCGGATGGGAATCCACTGGCATCACACCCGCCCTCCGGTTCAGGAAATCGAGTTTGAGATGGACATGCGCGGGGTCCATCGCGAACTCATCCTGTGATCTACCTGGCCTCCGTGATCTACCTGGCCTCCGGGGCGACCAGATAGCGGGGCTGCCAGTCCCGGCCCTCAGCACAGACGGCGCCGATATGCTCGGCGTCTGGTGCAACATCGGCCAGGCCCCAGCATTGCGGATCCCCCTCGGCCAGCCATAGCAGTTCAGGTCTGTCGCCTGCTGCCAGTGTGACGGCAAAACTGGTCAGCCCATAGGTCAGACCCTGACCGGTGGCCTTCATGAAGGCTTCCTTGCGCGTCCAGCAACGGAAGAACGCCGCTCGACGCTCCTCTCTTGACAGACTAGACAGCGCGGCCTGTTCGCGGGCCTCAAAAAAACGCGCCGCCACGGCTTCCCAGTCCACTGTACGAGTGCTGCGCTCGATATCGACGCCAACCTGCCTGCCTCTGGCAAATGCCAGCAGCATGCTGCCACCGGAGTGCGAGACATTGAACGTTGTGTCCGTTGCGGGAACAGCGAGTTGTGGTTTGCCGTGGGCTCCGTAGACGAACTGGAGCGTCGCAGCCGGACGGCCGACATAGGTGGCCAGCAAATCCCGCATCGTGCCCCGGGCGACGATGAAGCGGTTGCGATGCTCCTCAAAGACAAAACGCCCGGCCCGTTCGTTTTCTTCGGTGGTCAGAAGGGCTCGGCAGCGACGGACCTCGTCGGCACTGACGTCCAAACGCGAACGCCAGACGTGAACATCGCTGTGACCAAGGGCCGGGGGCGACAACGCCAGGGTCCATGTCACCGACTGCATCGCCTCAGTCGTGGTGCAGCAGGGCGGCCACCGCCCCACGCAAAGACTTCAGGTCGAGGGCGGCCTCGGCGTCGACCATCAGTCATCTCCCACGAGGGCGGCGTCGACGAAATCGCGGAACTCCTTGAGATTCATCGGCTTTTCCAGGAAGGCGTCGAAGTCGTAATCGATGATATCGGCATCGGTGACAAATCCGGAGATTGCCAGGACCGGCGTCTCGGGGGAACGCTCCTTGATCTTCTTCAACAAGGCGTAGCCGTCCATGCCCGGCATGCGGATATCGGTGATCACCAGATCGGGCAGATCATCGCCGATTTCCGCCAGAGCTTCCTCACCATCGCGCGCCTCGATGGTATCGTAATCACCCAGCGCCTCACTGAGCATGCGGCGCATCTCGGCCTCATCGTCTACGATCAACACGCGCATGCGGGGTTCCTGATCCACACGCTCGTCGACCAGAGCCCTGGCGTGGGCGCGCTCCATGCCGGCCTCGGATACGACCAGTTCGAGGGCCAGATCCGCCCGCCGGCGGGCGTCGCGGATGCGTCCCTCCTGACGCACCTTCTCCACGAGGTAGTCGCGCGTACGCACGTTGTCCTGCACGATCTTGTCGGCGAGAATGTCAACCATGTTACGGTAGATCCGCGCGCCCAGCGCCGGATCGCTACCCAGGGTGGCCTCGAATGCAGGGCGTCGGATCACCAGTACATTGCTCGTATCCAGTGTCTCTACGGTGGCCCGCCGGACCTGACGAGTGACCATGCCCATCTCACCGACGGTGGTGACCGGCGAGAGGCTCGCAACCAGGGAGCCGTCCTCGGTAACCACCCCCAGACTCCCCGACAGCAGGATGTACATCTCATCCGCCGGGGTGCCTGTGGCGCACACGGTCTGTCCTGCGTCAAACTTTCGTGGTTGACACACACCCAGGACCTGCTGGATCTGCGACGCTGACAACCCTTGGAACAGCGGGATCTTCTTCAGGGTCTGTACAAGGATCTTGACGCGCTCTTTTGCCATGGCCTGCCTTCCGTGCAACCAAAATAGCTTTCGCCGCCGCGCAGGGATAGAGGCCGTCGAATCATCGATCTGCCACGTTGACATGCGGTGGGGGGCTCATTAGCATTTCGGTCCGAGACTGCCACCCAAGGAGATCCAGCCTGATGTCGACCAATCCCGCCTACCCAGATTTTACCAGCGACGGAAAATACAAGGTGATCGGCACACGCCCGATCCGCCACGACGGAGAGGACAAGGTTACCGGACGTGCG
>CALFPI010000184.1 GCA_937919035.1 uncultured Gemmatimonadaceae bacterium | reverse complement strand
CTCCTGCCAGTTGTCCAACCAGGTGTCCCAGATCGGTGCCAGATTCCAGTCACCGTTGGCGTAGGCCAGGTCGCCGCCGAGCAGGACGAACGACGGCTCCTGGGCTGCGGCTACGGCCTGCAGACGCCGCGATTTTTCCGCCACGCCCATATCGCCGGCAGCAACAAAGCGCAACGCCCCGTCGCCGTCGGGTATGGTGCGGAACGCACGTTCTGCGGTGAAGCCACCCACCGTGTCGCCGGCGACGAACCAGTACACGCGTCCAGGCAGCAGATCCGTCAAGCGCACGCGGTGTAGGGTCCGATGGGGCACATCTACGAGCCGCACCGACGTCCCCGTTGCCTGCCAGGCGTAGTCCTGCCAGCGCCCGCCATGGCTGAGGGTATCGTAGTGCACGGTCGCTGCGGGCGGGCTAGCACCGGCGACGATCGTGTGCAGGTTGACGGTAACCGACGCGGTTGGGTCGCCCTGCCAGGTGAGATACACGTGACGGGGCGTCGCCTCGACCCACGTAACCGCCAGCAGCAGTAACACGGTGAGCGGCAGGGACGTTCTCATGACAAGTCGAGCTCCAGGTCAGTGATGCATGCGTCGGCGCGTCGGTTGCCTGGACGGTGACCGAGGTGCAGATGCTGAAAGGCACCGGACAAACGGCGCGACAGCTTGCAGGAAGCCACTTCGAGATCGTCGACGGCGAGAGACACTCGACCGGCTGTCATCAATGGTCCATTTCATGGTTCGGAATGTCACGGAGTCACTCGTAGCGGTCAACGGGACGTTGAACCCCAATCGGGAAATTGACCCACTAGCGGGAAGTTGCTCCCCAAGTGAGCCGCCCGTAGTTTCAGTGCCTTCTAATTTCTCTCTTTCAGCCGGAGAGGCCCCTAGTGAGCCAGCCGTTGCGCGTCGCCGCCATCTGCACCATTTATCATCCCAAGTCCCACGCCGATGTCATCGTCACCAAGTTTCTCGAAGGCGCCTCTACAGACGAAGGCTTCTATCCCTTCGACGATATCGAGATCGTGTCGATCTATATCGACCACGTGCTGGAAAACGACATCGGTGTCGGCCGGGCGCAGAAGCACAACATTCCTGTCTATCCGAGCATCCGCCGCGCCCTGCACGCCGGCTCCGACAAGCTCAACGTCGATGCGGTGCTGCTCATCGGCGAACATGGCGATTACCCGTGGAACGCTCAGGGTCGTCACATGTACCCGCGACGTTATTTTTTCGAACAGATTGCCGGCGTATTCTCCGAAAGTGGCCGCGTCGTGCCGGTATTCAGCGACAAACACCTGGCCTATAACTGGCAGGATGCCGCCTGGATGTGGGCGCGCAAGCAGGAACTCAACATCCCTCTTATGGCAGGCTCGTCGTTGCCGCTGTCCTGGCGGCACCCGTGGCTGGAGTACGAAAAGGGTGGCGTCGAACTCGACGAAGTCCTGGCTCTCAGCTACGGCTCCGTGGAAGCCTATGGCTACCATGCACTGGAAACGCTGCAGTGTATGGTCGAGCGACGTGTGGGTGGCGAGACGGGTGTTGTCTCGGTACAGTGCCTGGAGGGTGATGAGGTATGGCGGGCCCGCGACCGCGGCCAGTGGTCGCAGGAACTGGCGCTGGCCGCCCTGGCCCCGGCAGAGCACAAGAATGGCGACAATCCCGAGGACTGTGCCAAACCAACGCTGTTCCTGCTGCGCTACGCCGATGGTCTCAAAGCCTCGGTGCTGCACCTGGAAGGATATGTGCAGGAGTTCTCTTACGCCGCACGCCGGCGTGATGGAACCGTGGAAGGTTGCGAATTCTACCTGCAGAATGACGGCCCCTTTTCCCACTTTGGTTACCTGACACGTAACATCGAGACCTTCTTCAAGACAGGGGTGCCTCCCTACCCCTGCGAGCGCACGCTGCTGACGACCGGTGTCATTGACGCTGCCATGATCTCGCGCTTCGAGAGCAACCGAGTTGTCGAGACGCCCTTTCTCAACATCACCTACCAGTCCTACGAGCAGATGCCTCTGCGGCCCCGCGGCGAGCGCCCCACGGGTGCCTGTCTCGACCCGGTGGCACCGGACATGCCCGCCTGATGAAACTGTGCGATGCCCTCAACGCCGACCGTGTCGTGCTGGATCTGGCGGCAGATGACAAGGTGGGCGCCCTGCAGGAGTTGCTGTCCAGGGCCGCTTCGGCTCTTGGGTTGGTCGACACCGGCCCGCTGTTGCAGCGTGTCCTGAATCGCGAGGCGATCTGCTCCACCGCCGTCAACCGTGGCGTTGCGATTCCCCATGCCCGCTCTGCCGAAATTGATGGGGTCGTTGCCAGTCTTGGCCTGCATCGACGGGGCCTCGACTTCGGCAGCCCGGACGGCCAACCCGTGCATCTCATCTTTCTGGTGCTGTCCTCAGAGATCGCCACACCGGCGTATCTGAGTGTTCTGGGTCGCACCGCCAGGATATTTCACCGTGAAGACATGCGGCTGCAGATTCTTGCCGCTGAATCGCCTCAGGACATCATTCAAGCCATTGCAGATCAGGAGCCGGCTTAGGTCGCAACGCAGTTGTGGCTCGTGCCGCCGGTACCACTGTCGGCCTGCTGCCCCTATGCCTTGAAAACATGCACATACTGCTGATCTTCGTTTATATGGATGACCTGGTGGATGGCGTCCTTGAAGCCCTCGTGGAGCTGGAGGTTACCGGTGTCACCGTCGTCGAGGGCGCGGCGATGGAGCGGATTCTCGCCGACGATGTGCCCATCTTTTCGGGGCTCCTGCAGACCATCGGCGGCAGCCACGACAAGGTGCGCCTGGTACTGGCACCACTGGCGCAGCGCAGTCTCGTGGAGCCTCTGTTTCGTCTGCTTGCCGAGAACGGCGCCGACATGGCCGACCCAGCCGTTGGTCGCCTGTGCCTGCTGCCCGCCGAGTTTCCGGAACCACCAGGAAGCTAGGTCCGAGGTTTGAAACTCGTCCTGGCGGCGGCGCTGGTCACGGCGCTGGCCTTGGCCGGCTCGCGCTTCAGTTTTCTGCATCTACCCCTGGCCGGTGTGCGCGGCTCCCTGTGGGTGCGCAACATCCTGCTCACAGGAACTGAATTTATCTTCATCGGCCTGCTGCTGGGCAGCCCGTTTCTTGGCATTCTTGACGATATGACTCTTGTCGGCCTGGCACCCATCCTCGGCATGGGCCTGTCCTGGATTGGCCTGCTGTTTGGCATTCAGTGGCAGGTGCGTCGGTGGGACGGTGTCGTTCGCTCCGGGCTGCTACCGGCGCTGGTGCAGGCAGGTGTTGTCGCCGTCATCATCACCGTACCCTTCTACTTTCTTCTGCGCTGGTCCCTCGACCTGTCCCATGCATGGTGTCTGGTGGGCGCCCTGACACTGGGGGCTGCCGGCTCCGACACGGCGCAGAGCGCTCTGGCCCTCGTCGGTCGCAGTGCCCGAGGTGAGGGCCGGGCACTGGCGCGCCTGTTGCGTCTTGTGGCGGATCTGGACGGGTTGGTTGCCGTGGTTGTTTTCGGTGCGGTGTGCTGGCTGCCGGTCCTGCACGGCGACACGGGCTCCGTCGGCCTGTGGGCGGCGTTGTCGGTAGGCCTGGGTGTAGTCATGGGTCTCGTCGTTGTTGCCCTGACGTCCTATCAATTGGCGGAAGAGGAACTGCTGCTGGTGTTGTTGGGCACCGTCTTCAGCGGTGGCGGACTTGCCCTCTACCTGTCTCTGTCACCCTTGTTCGTCAACGCTGTCACCGGCGCCGTCGTGGCCAACCTGTCGCAGGAACGCGTGCTGAGGTCTCTGCAGTCCCTGCTGGTACGGGGGGACCGTTCCGTGTACGTGCTCTTCCTGCTACTGGCGGGTGCGCAGTGGCACCCATCGGGCTGGAGTGTTCTGTTGCTGGCCGGCGCCTACCTGATGTTACGCACGACGGGCAAACTTGCCGGCAACTGGCTGGCTTTTCGCGGCGTCGTTGCACCGGCCGTGCGAGGGCACATGGGACTGGGCCTGTTGTCCCATGGCGGTCTCGCGATTGCCGTTGTGGTCAACCTGCAACAGATCCATGATGGCGGCTCTCCCGTCGTCGACGCAGTGACCACCATCGTTCTGGTGGGTGTCATTGTCAGCGAGTTGTTCAGCCCTGCTCTGGTCTGGCGCGTCCTCGGCGGTGCCAGACCCATGCCCTCGTCATGAGGCGCCTGGTGGCGCTGGCCATGTTGGCAGCGCTGTTCGCTGTCACCACCTGGATTGACACCGGTCCCGCACCGGGGGCAACGCCGACTTTCATTGCCGGTCTTGTGCTCCTTCTGGGCCACATTGCCGGGCACGCAATTGCGGCCATCGGCCTGCCACGGATTAGCGGATATCTGGCAGCGGGCCTGCTGCTGGGACCTGACCTGCTTGGTGTCATATCGACCCCGGTTGCCGGGCAACTGCATTTCCTCAATGAACTGGCAGTGGCCTTCATCGCCCTGGCTGCCGGTGCCGAATTGCACGTCGCCCAACTGCGCGCGCGCCTCGGACTTATCGGCTGGCTCGTGGTCAGCACTACGCTCGTCACCTGTCTCAGCGTCGGGCTCATCGTTTTTGTCGCCGGCCCCGCGTTGCTGCCCTTTGCTGCAGGTCTGACAACCGTACAGATGGCGGCAGTCGCGGCGCTCATCGGCGTTGTCGCCGTGGCCCGTTCTCCGTCGAGTGCCCTCGCCGTAATCCGAGAATGTGATGCCCATGGTCCTTTCAGCGAAACCGTCCTTGGTGTCACGGTCGCCATCGACGTCGTCACCATCGTGCTCTTTGCCATTGCCCTGTCGACCTGCCAGGCGCTACTGAGCCCGAACGGCGCATTGGACCTCGGCTTCGCCCTGATGGTCCTTGTCGAGATTGCCGCAGGTATCGTCTCGGGCGCAGCCATCGGCATGATCCTGTCATTCTACATACGTCGCTGGCCAGACAATATTGCCCTGTTGTTGCTTGGCACGGCCCTCGTCGTCACCGAAATTGCCCACGGTACGGCACGTTACGTGCAGGATACACACGAGCTGCCCCTTCACCTTGAGCCCCTGCTCATCTGTGTGGCCGCCGGTTTTGTCGTGCGCAACGTCGGCTCCAGTGGTGCCGCTTTCAGCGAAGCTGTGGAACGCGTCAGCCTGCCTGTCTTTGTGCTGTTCTTCACCCTTGCAGGGGCCAGTCTCGATCTACAGGCCCTGCGGCGTACGTGGGTTGCCGCCCTCACGCTGGTTGCCGCCCGCAGCAGTTCCATCCTCGCCGCCAGTTGGGCGGGGGCAGCGATCGCCGGAGATCAGAGCTCGGGTCGCCGCCTCTTCGGTTTCACTTTCCTCACGCAGGCAGGAATCAGTGTCGGCCTGGCCCTGGAGGTCGTACGGCGTTTTCCCGAATGGGGCGAAGAGTTCGCCACCATTGTTGTAGCGGCGATTTCGGTGAATCAGGTGGTGGGTCCCGTGGCAATGAAGTACGCCCTGCAGCGTGTGGGCGAGGCGAAACGAACCTAGGCGCAACCCACTGCGCGTCAGTCGGATCAACGCAGTGGGTTGCGGCGATCCAGTTCGGCCAACATCTCTGGCATCGGCAACTGGCAGCGCTGTTGCCAGTGGGCGGCACGCGTCTCCAATTCGGTCCAGGTCGGCAACGCCCGACCGGACACGCCCAGAGCGATGCAATTGAGTTTTCCTGCCACTGGCAGATAGAGAACGTGCTCGAAGCAGGACTCCAGTAACTGGCGCACCTGTCGCTCCGCAACCCGGTTGATACCGTACCACAGATTGGCCACCAGAACGCCCCCGGCTGCGGTGTGACGTTTGCAGGTGGGCAGGAACTCGGGCGCAAGAACAATGGGCGACATGCCGCTGCTCGTGTGCAGATCCAGCAGCAGCAGATCCCACG
>CALFPI010000183.1 GCA_937919035.1 uncultured Gemmatimonadaceae bacterium | reverse complement strand
CCCGCCTGGGCATCCAGATCGGTACGGGCGATATCTGGACCTCTGGTGCCGCCGGGCCGATCCTGAGCTATCAGCAGTCAGGGGCGATGATGGTCTTCGTGCTTTTTCTGCTGTGGACGGCAAAGCCACACATTCTTGGTCTCTGGCGTCAGGCGGTGGCGGGGGAGCGCGCTCGCGGCGAGGTGCTGTCGCCACGGTTCGCCTTCGGCGGTCTGTTCTTCGGTATGTTGTTCATGATCGCCTGGCTGACGTTGACAGGATTGTCGTTCTACGTCGCCGTGCTGCTCGTTTTCGCATCACTGGGGGCGTTCATCGGTCTGTCCCGCATTGTTGCAGAAGCGGGACTGCCCAGCGCGCAGACACCGATGGTGCCGCAGGCCTTTATCACCCGCGGCTTCGGTCCCGAGGTCCTGGGCCTGAAGAACATGACAGGTCTGGGCCTGAGCACCGTGTGGATCGGGGAGACGGCGGCGAACATGATGAACGCCGTCGTGCACTCGCTGAAGCTGGTGACCGACGAAGATCCACGACGTTTTCGTGGCATGCCCATCGCCATGGCACTGGCCGTCGTTGTCGGCCTGATTGGATCCATCTGGTTTACCATGGAACTGGCCTACGCCCACGGCGGCATCAATCTGCACGACTGGTACTACGTGGGTGCGCCGAAATGGCCCTTTGACTACATGACCTCGGTGTATAACGCGCCGGATCCGTTCCTGCCCCGCCTTGGTGTGACCAGCATCGGCGGCGGCGTCATGGCCCTGTTGCTGTTCCTGCGCCATCGATTCATCTGGTGGCCTCTGCACCCGATCGGCTTTCCCATTGCCAACACCTACACGATCATGTCGTACGGCTGGTTCGCCATCTTTCTGGCGTGGATGATCAAGAGTGTCGTGTTGCGCTACGGCGGGATCGCCATCTACCGCTCGCTGCAGCCGTTCTTTCTCGGGCTCATTCTCGGTGAGTTCACCACGGCGTGTATGTGGGTCTTCATCGATGGGTGGTTGGGTTTTGAAGGCAACATGATCTTCAACTTCTGACAGCATGGCCTGGTCGACGAGCCTTGCCGGGGCATACCCGGAGATCCTGCAGCCGGAAGGAGAGGATCATGGTCGATCGTAACGCCAGGCGTGAATAACGGCAAGCGTGATGGTATCTCGCCCGAAAGAAATGGAGTGCCAGCGCCTTCAGGTGCTGAGGTGATCTGCCGATACAGGTACCTATACGCAGGCTACTGCCCGTAAGACCACTGCTCAAGTGGGTTTCTGACAGAACAGCCCCTGCTTGGGACCGGCCAGAACCCCCCAGGGCCTCCCATGCTCAGAGGCTTGGCCTGGCGCGGGATTTTCCGAACTCCACGCAATGCAAGGGGTCTCAAATGGCTCCCGCCAGGACTGTATCATGACCACAGGACAGACATACGAGGATCTCGGCTTGGATCTGGCAGTGGGCAGCCAGCACTACCGAGCCTTCATCGGCCCCGCACAGGACTACGATCTGGTCTCGGCCATGACTTTCGGGCTGCTCACCACCCTTGGCCTGCGCCAGCACCACTCCCTGCTCGATATCGGCTGTGGCTCTCTGCGCATTGGCCGTCTGCTGATCCCCTACCTGAACAAGGGGAAGTACGTCGGCATTGAGCCGAATGAATGGCTCGTGCAAGAGGGGATCGCGCGCGAGGTGGGAGAGGACCAGATCCGCATCAAGGAGCCGGAGTTCCTGTACGCGGATTCGGCGGCGAATCTCGATGATGGCGTTGTGTTCGACTTCGCCGTCGCCCAGTCGATCTTCAGTCATTGCGGCGGCGACCTCGTGGAGCAGTGGCTCAAGGAGGTCTCCGGGCATCTGAGTCCCAGCGGCGCCCTGGTGGCAACATTCATTGGCGGCGTCGTCGACTTTGTCGGCAGCGGCTGGGTCTACCCGCACTGCGTCTCGTTCCGGCTGGAGACCATGCTGGAGATGTCCATGCGTGCCGGCCTGCGCTTCCGCCTGCTCGATTGGCGACACCCCAGACAGCACTGGGCCCTCTTCGCAGCTCCCGGGTTCGACGATTCCTGGCTGGCTGAGAAGACGCCGTCATGGAATACGGCGGTGGACTCAGGGGTGTGGAACACCAGACCTCCGGTGGACCTGCTGAGTGGTCTCGGGATCAAGTATTCCCCGGGACTTTAAGGGTTGTCCCACGTACCGGTCACGAGGGTGTGATCCGGTGCCACCGAGTGCAGTGGGCGAATTCCTGCAACGGGGTTTCCAGTTTGGAGAGACGGTATGTCCATCTTGTGGCGGCAAGATGAAGGTCATCGCCGAGGGTGGCGCTCGAAATGCGATCGCTCAGGTAGATTCGCGTAACAGCGGCCGGCGGCCCGCAGCGCCCGCAGCAGGCAGCTGACTTCGCCATTGGACTGAAGACAGGCCTGTTCCACGCAGAGGTCTACATTTGGGTGATGTAACCCGGGGGATATACCCCTATTCGAGGCTTCCCACGCGGGGTGCTTATCTGTTTTCGGGGCCTCTGTCGAAGCGGGCTCATGCTTGCGTCGGTCGACTCTGGTCGCATAGTTTGAGTCAATGGATAACAACAGCAACCTGCACATCGATGCCGATTTCGAGGGCGGCAGCGCCGGCGAGATCCAGTTGGGCAAAGACGGCGTCGTCGAGATTGGACCGAAGCCCGAGCAGATTCCGGTTTGGTTCTCAGAGGCGCTGGATGCGCATTTCGGGGGCGCCGGCGTGCCGCGCGAGTACGCCTGCCACGTTCGTGTGGTCAGCGACGCAGAGGAGCCGCAGGAAACACGTCTTCGATTTCGCTTCACCGCGACCGATGGTGCCGGCTACATGGCGCCTCCGTACTGGATTCTCCGTCACGGCAGATGGTGGCCCATTCCCGCGGCAGACACCAGGTTCGTTGACGGCTCCCACGTTGATCTGGCGCTACGTCTTGAGCCGGGGGAATTGGTGCACGTTGCCAACAAGCCCTACGTGCACGGCGATGATGTGCTCGATGAGATGGAAACTCTCTCCACCCATGGCCCTTTTGCCATCCGCGAACTCGGGCGCAGCGCCGGGGATCGGCCGATCGTGGCCCTCGAGTCCACCGGCTTCCGCTACGATGACACGATCCTCATCTGTGCCACCATGCAGCCCGCGGAACCGGCAGCACGGCCGGTGCTGGCCATCGCCCACTGGTTGACAGACGGCAGTGCCCTGAGCCAAAGGCTGCTGGAGAGGTTCCGTTTTGCTTTTGTGCCAATGCCGAACCCGGATGGCACCGCCGAGGGTCGCTCCTGCACCAACGGCGTGGCAGAGGTACCCATGTTCAGTTTCGGGCGCCTGTTGGCGGGGGAGGAGGCGCCCGCCGAGACGCGGGCTCTCTGGGCGTATGCCGCGGATCTGCGGCCGCTGTCCTTCATGGAATTTCATACCCACTATCAGAACGTGCGGTCCCACAAACTCAACCCCATGGCGGCAGAGTGGTACGCCGGCAATGAGGAACGACAGGACCTGTTGCGCGCCGTGGATGAGGCGTTGCTGGCACTCAACAGTGACTGGCGCATGACAGCCATCGAGCCCGCCACACCGCTGTGCAAGGCGGACATGTCGGCCCATCTGGCAGAGCGCTACGGCACGCTCGCATATCGCTATCAGATCTACACGATCACGGAGGAGGCGACATGTGCCCATGCGATACAGGTCGCACGAACCCTGGCAACGGCACTGGCTGGTCCCGCCTGGGAAGCCGAGGCCCCAGCGCCGACCGTGATGCGGGGGTAGGGCCCCCACATGAAGATCACGGACGCAGAATGCACCCATTTTCAGCGTAACGGTTTCTTCCTGGTGTCCAACCCCCTCGGCAAGCAGGGCATGCGCGAGGTCGATTTCCTGCAGCAGCAGGTTGAGCCCGAATGGGAAGCGACACAGTTCCCCCAGGGCTTCAATCGGGGTGCCTGTCAGTTCTTCCTGGTGGGGGAGCCACTGCTGCGTATGGTGGAGACCCCTGAGATCCTGCAGGCAGCGCGGCAGATCCTGGGAGACGACAACATCCACGTCGGTGCTTGTGGCCTGGGAGACGCTTCTAAGACGGTAGCTGCTGATGGTCGAGCCCAGCGCCAGGTCCACTGGCATGCCGATGGCGGGCCCGAGGTCCGGCAGGTGTCGCTGCGCACGGCGCTGGACCGACACGATGCGAGCAACGCGCCGTTGCGGGTGCTGCCCGGCAGCCAGCACCGCCCGCGGCAAGAGATGATCACTGAACTGCTGCAGCTTGAGCTGGCAACGGGGACACATGACACCCCACCCGACCACTGTTTCGCCCGGCATCCAGACGAAGTCGAGGTTGTGCTCGATCCCCGCTTCACCCTGGTGTGGACCCCATCCTGCTGGCACGCGACAGGGGTGAAAACAGCCGCCGGGCCACGCCGGGCCATGGCGTGGAACTACTACCCAACCGGGGGACGGACGCGCGATGTACAGGCGTTGCAGCAGTTGTTGCCGGCGTGGGAGGACTGGTCCGAGTCCCGTAAAAAGCTATGGGGCCTGATCGACTAGGATCCCCCCTGGTCACCCGTGCTGCGGGTTGTCAGCCCTTGCCTGCTGCTGCAATCAGTTGGTCGAAGGTTCGCCGCGCGACGGTGCTCTTCAACGCCTCGGGCAACAGCCGTCTGTCTGCCTGACGAACACCGCTCATTGATCCTTTCACTTTGCCCAGCACCGTCAAAGCCTGGGCGCCACCGGCTCCCAGCAGGAGCGGCACGTAACAACGGTGCACCCACGTAGCCGGCGCCAGCAGGTCCTCGCCGCCCAGATCCGCAACCAGAGTACCGGCCTTCGTCTGTGACGTCCATCGAGCCCACGCCATCCAGGCCAGCAGGCCGACATCACGATCGGCAACGGCTGTTACAGTGTCCGGACGGATGCTCATTTCCACCTGAGCCATGCGCAGTGTTGTCAGGATGTCCTCGGCGCGATGCACGTCCGCCGTGGGCACATATGTCGAGGCCAGGTAGCTGTCGCCGCGAGCAACAAAAGCTTCGACCTCAGCCGCGCCGGAATGGCCGAAAAGAAGTGGCACGAGAACGCCACAGCCGTTGTCGATCTGTTGCTGCAGGCTGGCGGGGAGGCGACTGCAGAAACGGCTCCATGCAGCCTTGTCGCGGAAGGCGCGCAGGATCAGCAGCGTGGGGCGGCTACGCGCCGGCGGCAGAAAGCGGCACTCCAGGGTGGCACCGGTGGAAAAGCGGCCGTAACGGATCGTGTGCAGGCCACCCGCCCGCTGCCGGTACGAACTGCGAGAGGGCTGCGAGCGGATCAGGATATCCGCGTTGTCTGGCACATCAAAGGGCAGTATGTCCGTGATCTCTGCCGCAGAAGCCGGTTTGCTGCGCAGGGCCTGCCAGTTGCTGAACAACTGCTTCTGTGTGGTGATGGCACCCTTGTAGGGCGGCACGGGCGCGTCGAAGGCGAGCAGGTCATCTGTTGTCGGCACGGAAACTTTGGACTCGGCAATTCGCTCGGGTCCGGGTGCACCCTCATTCACAAGCCAGCGCACCATCCAGGCATACATGGCCTCGCGAGAAGCGCGATTGTAGTTATGGATCTCGTCCTGGTAGAAGACCTGTACGCGTTCCGGTGCGTCATACATCTCGTACAGCGACTGCATGGCGGGGAACTCGCGCTCACGGGCATGGTGGGTCCAGTCGCCGGTGCAACCGGTCAGCAGCAGCGGCCGCGGAGCGATGAGCCCGGCATACTGCAGATTGCTGTATTTCAGGTGCAACTGCGGCGCGTTCTCACACACGCAGCCCCCCTGGAAATGTCCGGAGAGCATCACCGCCGGCGCTACCACCTGTACGCGCTCATCCACGGCGGCGAGAAAGTAT
>CALFPI010000182.1 GCA_937919035.1 uncultured Gemmatimonadaceae bacterium | reverse complement strand
GTTCGCGGCTGCTGTGCAGGCGCAGGGCATCGACAGCCGACAGTTCCTGCGATGACGCCACGAGTTGATCGAAGGCGTCACTCAGGCGACGGCGTTCGGTGTCATTCACCAGCGCCGTCTGCGCCAGTGCGTACGCTGATACCAGTGAGGCTTCCTCCAGAGGACTGCTCACGACCCAGGCACCCGCGTCGCGTCCGAGGCGGGAGAGCAGATCGGCGCGCAGGTGTTCGCCGCGGCGGCGTGGATCAAAGCGTGACAGGCGTTCCAGCAGATCGCGAAGGGTTTCCAGTTCGCGCAGATCAAAAACCATCACTTCGGCAAAATAATTCAGCCCCGCTACGAGCCGACGAAGGTGGGACCACTGACCATCGAGGTGTTGACGATAGTCGCGCGAGATGGTTCGCTGTGCATCCGCCGGCAGACCCAGGCTCTCGCAGATACGGACGAAACGTCGGCGTCCGGCGTCGGTGATGACCCCATCCCCCTGGTAGACCAGTGGGAAGATGCAACGGGCCACGTCCCAGCGATCCTCGGCAGACAGACCTGCAGCAGCACGACGCGCCTGGTCCCCCGTGGTCGACAGGAGCTTGTGGGCGCCCTCTCCGGAGACACCACGAAAACGCAGAAAACCTCGCAGCAGTCGTTCCCCTTCGTCGCCCTCGGCACCCGCCATCTCTCGACTGAGGCCGATGATTGCACTCAGGTGCCGCCTGCGGGCGCGGGCACGATTCAGCGACAGGGCACCAGCGACAGCACTGCCGGCTGCGCCCAGACCGGCCAGACCACCGGCCAATCCGCCCGCCAGGGGCACCCAGGCCGGCGGTGACAACAGACCCAGCGACAGTCCCACCGTTCCCCACACGCCAAGTGAGCCGGTCCACGCCGTCAGCGCCGCCCAGGCGCCCCCGGCAACGCCGGCGCTGCCGACGATGCCCCCCAGAACCCGGCGTCGATGGCGTTGGAATGCCTGGGCCGCCACGTCGATGGCCCGGCCCCGTCGCACCTCTTCCAGCACGAAGGCCACCAGTTGCAGGGCGACATCACGCAGCGGGGCGGATCCTGGTTCTGCATCTCTCGACATGGTGCCTAAGATAGGCGGCGCGCACGACGTCTCAACCAGCCAAGGTTGAGGGGGCTCGTGGAGCCCGGTATATTGGGCGACGATGGGCCAAACTCAACTTACAGGAGGGACGGATGTCGAAGCGGATTCGGACGGGATTCATCGGGTGTGGCGGCAATGCTTCCTCACATATCGGCCGTGTGTTGCAGATCCCCGAGGCGGAGATCGTCGCCCTGTGCGACCCCAGCAAGGATAGTCTGGCGCGGGCCAAGGAACGCAACCCGGGCGCGCAGGATGTGCCGGAGTTTACCGATTACCAGAAGATGCTGGCAGAAGTCGAGCTCGATGCTGTGCAGATCTCAACCCCGCATACCCTGCATTTTGACCAGATCATGACCTGTCTGGACAAGGGTCTCCACGTCCTCACGGAAAAGCCGATGGTGTGCTCCGTCGAGCACGCGCACCAGGTGATCGCCAAGGCCAAACAAGTCGATCGAACGTTGATGATCGCTTATCAGCGGCATCTGCAGCCGGCCTACCGGTTTGTTCGTGACAAGGTGAAGTCGGGTGAAATGGGCGACATCCAGTTCGTTTCTGCCCTGCAGGACCAGCGCTGGTATTCCGGGACGATGGGCCTGTGGCGGCAGCAACTGTCGCTCTCCGGTGGCGGCCAGTTGAACGACTCCGGCAGTCACCTGCTCGACATCGTTCTGTGGATGACAGGACTGGGGGTCACGGAAGTCCAGGCCTTTCTGGAAAACTTCGAGTCTGAAGTCGACATCAATTCCGCCCTCACTCTCAAGTTCAGCAACGGTGCCCTCGGCAACCTGTCCATCGTCGGCAATTCGCCCGTGGGTGGGATGTGGGAGGATATCACCATCTGGGGCACCAAAGCCGTCGTCTACATCCGCAACGGCAAGATCACCTACAAGGCGGCCGACATGGAGGACGTCGTCGAACCCGAAGGGCTGCCGGAGGCTTCAACGCCGGACCGGAACTTCTATGACGCCATCCTCGGACGTGATGAAGTGCAGGTGCCGCCTGAGTGCGGTCTGCGGGTCATCGAACTGACCGAAGCGGCGTGGGAATCGGCGCGCACCGGCAGGCCAAGTCGCGTGCAGAGCACATGAGTCGAGTTCTGAGTCCGGCGGATGTCCAGGCCTTCGAACGTGACGGCTATCTGCTGGTGCAGGATTATTTTCCGGCAGATGACATGGGTCGATTGCTGCGCGTGGCACGCGCGGATCACGAGCTCTCAGCGGGGGCCACGGATCGACACGACACGGAGGGCCGTGTCAGCCGCCTGTCGTTGCGCTACAATCTCGATGGCGAGGACGCCTACCGGGCCTATGCGCGGCACGAAGACGTCGTGGCCCCCCTCGAGCAACTGCTTGGGGGTGAACTCTACCACTACCATCACAAGATGATGATGAAGGAACCCCACACCGGTGGTGCCTGGGAATGGCATCAGGACTATGGCTATTGGTACGGTGCCTTCCTGTCAGCCAACATGGGCAGCTGTATGATCGCTGTGGATCGGGCAACGAAAGCCAATGGCTGTCTGCAGGTCCTGCGCGGGTCCCATCGGGTCGGTCGCCTGGACCACGGTCAGAGGGGGGATCAGACCGGCACCGATCCGGAGCGGATCAAAGTGCTGCAGGAGCGGCTCGAACTCGTCCATTGCGAGATGTCTCCGGGGACGGTGCTGTTCTTCCACAGCAATACCTTGCATCGGTCCGATCCAAACACAAGCCCGGACTCGCGCTGGGCCCTGATCTGTTGCTATACGGCGGTCGACAACACGCCCTTCATCGACACGGCTGCCGGGGATTTCACGCGTTTTCAGCGCTGGGACCACGACACGGTGTGCGCCGCCGTTCAGACACATGCAGAGCGGCTGAATCCATCTCTCTGACGGAGCTTTCATGGTTGACTTTGTAAAGCTGTTTCGGGCGCCCTATGGCGTGCCCAACGCGCTCGAACGTGTCGGTGACGGGTTGTGGATCGCCGATCAGATCTCAGATCGCCTCGCCCTCGTTGATATTGCCGAACCCGAGAAGACCGCGCCCGGGCACGGTGCCTACGGGGTGACGTTCCGCCGCCGTGAGATCCCCACGGATGGGTCCAACATCAGTGGCATGGCTCATGGGGAAGACGCCCTATGGGTCGCATCAAACGGGCCGGGAGGGTTGTGGCGGCCACTGCGGCCCACCGATGCCGCTGCTGGTGCCGGCGCGATCCTGCAGGTGCATCCGCAGAGCGGGCAAACACTGATGCGTCGGCCCGTACCCGGCGGTGGGGGCGTACATGGCATCGAATACGACCACGAGGAGCCGGGGCACCTGTGGATCACAACACTCAAGCAACAGACGTTGACGAAGGTTCGTATCACCGACTGGGAGGTCGTGCACACGATCCCTCTGCCCTACGTACGGGCGCACGGTGTTGTGCGTACGCAGCAGGGGGTCTGGGTTGTGCACACGGCGGATCGGGTCATCGTGCACCTCGATGTGGCTGACGGGCACGAGTTGGGACGTATCGAAGTGCCTGCTACCGAGCCCGAACCACATGGTCTGTGTGCCTGGGGGAATGGCGAGCTCGCCTACTGTGACGCCACCTCTGGCTGGGTCGTTCACATCCATGGGAGCTGAAAAGTTCAGGGTGCTTGTTACGCTGCTGGCGATCCTGACGGGCGTCTGGTCCTGCGGCGACGATGACAGTCCGGCTGGTGCAGCCGACGTCGTCGTCGAAACCAACGACATCCCCATCGTCGCCGTGATCTACGCGGACACAAGTCTGGCGGCGGCGGACACGATCGTTACCGCCAGTGGTCTGCGTTATATCGAACTAGAGGCCGGCACCGGCCCCCGCCCCGGTCGAGGCAGCCTCGTCTCCGTGCACTACACGGGTCTGCTCGAAGACGGCACCATCTTCGACAGTTCATACCCTCGGCGCACGCCCTTTCAATTCGCTCTGGGGCAGGGCGTTGTCATACCAGGCTGGGATGAGGGCATTGCCCTTATGCGGGAAGGTGCCCGTGGGCGGCTCATCATCCCGCCCGATCTGGGCTACGGCGCCCGCGGGGCGGGTAATATCATTCCGCCAAACGCGACGATTCTGTTCGATATCTGGCTGGCGGATGTTGACTGATCACAGGGTGAGTCGTCACCAGGCCTGACTGGGGCTCAGAAGGAGAGGCGCAACAACGGTACGGGGGGCAGCGTGGCGCCCACAGGCCCGCGAGTGATGACGGCGCCAAGGGCAAGCAGGGCCGCAGGGGAGGGCAATTCGACACGGAGGCCAGCCGCTGACGCCGGCATGGCGCCCGCCTCGTCCCCCCAGTCTTGTGTCAGTCTGTCGGTGAACCACAATCCGGTCGTGGCGCCGATCATGCGTGCTGCCGTGCGGGCGCTTCCATTGAGACCAAGGGAGAGCACGACTCCCTGGCCTGCGAGTCCGCCGGCGTAGGTGCCGACACTGATCATGCGGGCGCGGCCAAGGGTATGGTTGCGGTCCCTGGTGGCACGGCAGGCGAGCCAGGCGCCGGTTGGAGCACCCAGGACCGCACCCCATGCCAGGGCCCTGAACGGCGCCTTG
>CALFPI010000181.1 GCA_937919035.1 uncultured Gemmatimonadaceae bacterium | reverse complement strand
CCTGAGCAAACTGCGCCGCCGTCTGGTCCCTAGCCTGCGCGAATTGGGCCTGCACTTGTGCGAATTGAGCATTCGCCTCCGCACGCACATCGCGAATCTCCTGGCGGATTTCGTGCAGGTCCCCGCGCAGGTAGTTGATCCCCCAGTGCATGTCTTCCGCTGCTACCACTTCTTGTGCTCCCGTCGCCTTGGTATCCTGCAAGATGTCCTCCGATCAATTGTAAATGGCAGTCTCACCATACACAATGCAATTGGAGTACCAGTCCTTGCTGTCTGTGCTGCGCGCCAGAGCCGCCATGAAACCGTAACCGAATGCACTCACGAATGAGTGCCAGGGCACTCAGGCCACGCCTGCCTTGCCGAGTCGAGGCGCTGAGATCAACCGATTTCCATGATTACGCGATCAGCGCCATCGAGGACAGATCGACCGTAGGCCACGCTTGCGTTGCCGAGTCGAGGCGCTGAGATCAGCCGACTTCCATGATCAGGCGAACAGCGCCATCGAGAACCAGACAATCCGTAGGCAACGCTTGCGTTGCCGAGTCGAGGCGCTGAGATCAGCCGACTTCCGTGATTACGCGACCAGCGCCTCAGAGCTTAACGAGGGCCGTCATCAGGCCGGCCAGCATACCTGACATGCCGATGGAAATACCGATGGACCAGTAAAAGCGCTGATCCATGGCTCGGCGCATTTCAGAGAACTGCTCGTTGGTCTCGGTCCTGGCCTGAGCAAACTGCGCCGCCGTCTGGTCCCTAGCCTGCGCGAATTGGGCCTGCACCTGTACGAACTGGGCCTGCACCTGTACGAACTGGGCCTGCACCTGTGCGAATTGAGCATGCACCTGTGCGAATTGAGCATTCGCCTCCGCACGCACATCGCGAATCTCCTGGCGGATTTCGTGCAGGTCCCCGCGCAGGTAGTTGATCCCCCAGTGCATGTCTTCCGCTGCTACCACTTCTTGTGCTCCCGTCGCCTTGGTATCCTGCAAGATGTCCTCCGATCAATTGTAAATGGCAGTCTCACCATACACAATGCAATTGGAGTACCAGTCCTTGCTCTCTGTGCTGCGCGCCAGAGCCGCCATGAAACCGTAACCGAATGCTCTCACAATGAGTACCAGGGCACTCAGGCAACGCCTGCCTTGCCAAGTCGTGGCGCTTGTATCAACCGCTTGACTTGACTACGCCACCAGCGCCGCCACGTGACCCGCACCACCATAGGCAATGCAAAGCATTGCCGTGGCAAGGCGCTTGCATCAACCGTTTGACGTGGCTATGCGACCAGCGCCGCCACGTGACCCGCACCACCATAGGCAATGCGAAGCATTGCCGTGGCAAGGCGCTTGGAGTCAGCCGCGGCAAATGATCAAGCCACCAGCGCCGCCGCTGTCGGCTCATTCTCCAGCCGCGACAGCCAGTACCCCAGGTCGTACTTCTCGTCCCCCGTCAGGTGGCGCCAGAGCTTGATGCGGTTGACGATCTCGAGGCGAGCCTCATTGCCATACCAGCGATGATTGGCGTTCAACTCGCTGCTGACTTCGGGTGCGTCGATGTCGTCCGTATTCCACAACCGCAACTGCCGCACCGTCGGGTTCAGGCGCAACTTGAACATATATCGGGTGCGGTCCGTCAGGTTGGGCTGGGCGCAGTGCCAGATGCCGTGATGGGCGACCATCACTGTGCCCGCCTCGCACACCATCGGCTGCTGCCCGAGGAAGTTCTGGTAGCGGGCGATGTCGGACTCGCTGATGCGACGGAAGTGACTGCCTGGCAGCACCATGGTGCCGCCCATCTCGCGCGGTGTATCGTGGGGAAAGTAGAAGAACTGGATGTCGAAAGGCGTACGCAGATCGATGATGGCGTCGGCGTGCCAGATCTGCCCTTCCTCGCGGTTCGGCTGGACGATGTGTACGGCGTGGTGATCGTACAATGGATCGGTACCGACAAGACTGGCCATGATGCCCTGGATCTGCGGCAACTGGACGACGTCGCCGATGGCGGTGCCCTGCCACATGCCCTGAACTGGGTCACCACCACGAGGCCGCTCGATGCCCGCTTCCATCTGCGCCAGAGCCGCCCGGTTCAGTTCGTCGGGAACGACATTGTCGAAACGCAGAAGGCCATCGGCAACAAACTTCGCCATCTGTGTGGTGGTCAGCAGATCTTCCTTGTTCGGCATCGTCACGCTCCCACGTCTTCGAGTTGTTCGAGGATGTATTCGTATTTGAGGTACGCCGTGTTGTATTCCATGCCGGGAAAAGCCGGGTGCTGCTGGGGGAACTGGATCACCCGCCAGCCATCAAGCATGGCCGCCACGACCGAAGGATAGGGCGGCTCTTCGCTGTCACCGGTTGTGTGTTTTTCCTTGCCGGTACCATCGTACATGGACCAGGCAACGGTGGCAGAATTCAGATCTGGCGAGTGTGCATAGAGGACGAGCAGCTTCTGGCGCAGCGCCACGGGACATGGCCTTTCACTCGGGGGGTGGAGGGTAGATCGCTGTAAGATATCAGACCTGGTCTGCCAGGACCAGCACCGCCGCTCCGATTGCCCGCCATGGCAGACGACGTTAGCCTTACTTCCATGACAAACACAGACTTTTCCATCACCCGCATCGACGCGTTTCACATCGCTTTCTCTGACGAGCCTTCCTACTGGGAGGACTACAAGGGCAAGGGCGGTGATGACCTTGGCGCCCGCTTCGAGTTCCGCGATGGCTGGCGTACGGTGTATCCCCTGACGGTTGAGGGCTACCTGGTACGGGTCGAACTGGCCGATGGCAACGTCGGTTGGGGCGAGGGCAATTGCCCCATCGGCCCGGAAGTGGCCTGCCTGGTGGCGGAGTCCATCCAGCAGCCCATGGTTCGTGGCCGCGAATTCGGCGCCCCCGTGGAGTTGTGGGATTTTCTCTACGACGCGCAGCGAGGCCGCGGCTATGCCTCCGGCTACTGGCTCGACGCCATGGCTGCCATCGACATCGCCCTCTATGACGCCATCGGTCGACGCGAGGGCCTACCCGTGTGCGCCATGCTCAGCCAGACACCGCGCACGCAGCTACCCGTCTATCTCTCCGGCCTGCGGCGACGCACGCGGGAAGACCGCCTCGACCATCTCAGGACCTGGCTCGACACGGGACTCACGGGGGTCAAACTCTTCGTCGACGGCGATCTCGACGCGGGCACGGCCGAAGTCGAATTCCTGCAGACCGGCACCGGGGGTGCCGTCGATCAGTGGATGGTCGACACTCTGTGGATGGTATCACGTGAGAACGGACCGCGAGCCCGTCAACGCTACGGCGAATTGGGTTGCCGTTGGCTGGAGTGCCCGCTGGAGCCCGAAGATCTGCGTGGCCACCGCGAACTGCTCACCCATCCGGGGGCGCCCATCGCCCTGGGTGAACACTTTCGCACGCACTTCCAGACCGAGGCCTGGTTCGAAGCACCCCGCGCCCTGGACGTCTTTCAGCCCGACATCGGCCGCACCGGCTTCAGCGACGGCCTGCGGCAGCTGCAACAGGCGCAGGCAGCCGGTGTGCCGACGACACCCCACATGGGCAACGGTCTCGGCCCGTTCCAGGCGGCGACGCTGCACTTTGCCACCGCCTGTGGCGGCGAGTACCTGCAGGAGTACCAGGCGGGGCTGGCGGAGCGGGCGACGCTCGTAGGCCGTACGGCGTGGCAGTATGCCGAGGGCATGTTCCGTGTCCCCGATGCGCCCGGTCTCGGCGTCGACGTCGATGAAGAGGCGCTGGCGCGCTACGTCGTTGGTTAGGGACTACGCGTCGCGGTCCGCAACCAGCTGGCCGGCGACGGCCCAGTCACCCTTGTCGTATTCATCAAAGGTCACCATGGTACCTGCACGGGGGGCACCGCAGATTCTCTCCATGGCGTCGGTGATCGCCACAGCAAGTTCTCTTTTCTGCTGCTGGGAGCGGCCCTTCAGGAGTTTGACGCTGACGAATGGCATGGCGGTTCTCTCTCTGCTAAGAGGGTTGGAACAACGGGACGACATAACTGATCGCCGGCGCAATGTACTCTCAACCCATTCCGGGGACCTCCTGGTCCTGGAGCCCTGAACATGATGGTTGACAGAGCCTGGGCCCGCGCCCGCTGTGATGAGGTGATCCGTACGTGTCGCGTCACCGCCGTGGATGGTACGACCCTGTTCACACCCGACGGCGTCGGTCACTATGGGGCGCTGTGGACCCGGGATTTCGCCTATCTCGTCGAGCACGGCGGCGAACTTCTCTCACAGACAGAGATACACGCCGCGATCCAGATCCTGATCGCCGGCCAGCGTGACGACGGTGCGGTCCCGGATCGGGTAAACTGCAACCTGGTCCCCATCTACCACCCGGGTGGCGTGCAGAATCCCCTCGGTCGTGGTCCGGCGTTGGACAACGGCATGTTCCTCGTGTCGCTGGTCTACCACTTTCACAAGCTGAGCCCGGACCGCGCTTTCGTCAGCGCGGCACTGCCCTCGTTGCGACGGGCCCTGGCCTTCGTGCCGCGCAACCGCAATCTCGTCTTCAACGATCCACAGCAGCCCTCCTGCACCTACGGCTTCCAGGACACCGTCGCCAAAGGCGGGCACGATCTCTTCTGTTCCCTGCTCTTCATCGTCGCCTGTCGGCAGATGGTCGTGCTCGATCC
>CALFPI010000180.1 GCA_937919035.1 uncultured Gemmatimonadaceae bacterium | reverse complement strand
GCCAGAGGCCCAGACCGATGCGATACAGCGCAAAGGCGTAGGTGCCATGGCGTTCGAGAAAACGCAGCAGGAAGCCGATGCTGGCATAGCCGCTGATGGCGGCAGCGGTGATGCCAAGGGCCAGATGGAGCAGTCCGTCTGTGCCGGGCCCGGTAGCCAGCAGGTCGAGCAGTTCCAACAGGCCGGCCCCACCGATTGCAGGCAGACCCAGCAGAAAGGAAAAGCGCGCCGCCTCGGCTCGACCCAGACCGACAAAGAGGCCCCCCATGATCGTCGAGCCAGAGCGCGAACAACCCGGGATGAGGGCCAGAGCCTGACACAGACCGATGATCTGGATGCGCCAGAAGGTCAGCTGGCCCAGTTCACGGTTGCGCGGAGCAAGGCGCTCTGCCAGCAGCAACAGCAACGCCAGCACGATCAGTGCGACGGCAATGACGGTCAGGCTGCGCGCCTCGGTGGTGATGAATTCCTTGAAGCTGAGTCCGAGTACCACGATGGGCACCGACGCGGGCACGATCGACCAGGCCAAAAGTGTGTCCGGCGTGCGGCGCAGGTCGCGGTGGCGGAGGCCGTCGATGGCAGCCAGCGTCAGGCGCCGGATGTCGCCGGCAAAGTAGATGAACACCGCCGCGAGCGTGCCCAACTGGATGGCCGCCGAAAATGCGGCACCCGGATCGCTCCAGCCAAGAAAGTGAGGGACGACACGCAGGTGTGCTGTGGAAGAGATAGGGAGAAACTCCGTGAGGCCCTGAACGAGGCCCAAGAAGATGGCCTGCAAAGGCGTCATACAGCGGGTTCTCTCAGCAGCAGTTGTCTGCAACTCATGCGATTCGGCGGCACTCCATGTAGTAGCGTTTCTCCTCGGCCTCGCCAAGGGAGAAACTCTTGCGTGGCAGTGGACCATCCCGACGGATGGTCGGAAACAGGGCATGCTTGTCGATGACTTCGGCGAGCAGACCGATGTTGCCCTTCATACCTCCGAGGCGGCGCACGGCCTCTTCACCGTGGATGTAATCCACGGCCATGGGCGCGTGGGTTCGTTCAAAATCGGTGAGAAACTCCTGCAAACTCACCACAGGCAGACTGTGTGTTGGTTCATGCAGGACGACGACACCCTTGCGGTTGCCGGCGACAAAGGGCAACCGGTGCCGGCTCCTGTCGGAGGCAATCCGCCGGGCCTGCTCCCAGGATGCTTCCGTAGTACATGTCTCCACGGAGATCTCGCGGGCAAGAGCCGGGCAACCCGCCTGCAAGGAGGTCAACAGAACCTCGAGCTCACAGCCGAATAACGCACGGTGAATGGGTTCAAATACAAGGCCGCTGTCATGCAGGTTTACCAGTTCAACCAGAGCGTAACGGGCGGCGTGGTCCTCGATGCCCGTCAGGCCACCGTTGCTGTCCTTCAGCTCCTGCCAGACGGCCTGGGCCGTGGCGAAGGAGTGGTTGCCATCTCCCATGGCATAGAGCATGGGGGCATCCGGCCCCCCGCTGCTGTCGGTGGCCAGCAGGCGCCGCAGCGCCGCCACGACCTGTTCGATCAGGGGCGCATCACGCACATGCCAACCCCGTACCCTACCGCCGCCAAGCATGAGCGCCGTGTCATACAGTAGCGGCAGAGAGCGCTCAAACAGGGGCTCGATGACGGTTTGTTCCGGATCATCGATCAGGACCATGATGTGCGGCACTTCCAGGGGCGCCCCGCGACGCACCTCGATTCGTGGTGCAAGTCGTGATACCACTGTGCCCTCGGTCGTGCGAATCAGGGTTCTGGCATCAGCATCGTAGCTGTATTGCTCCAGATCGAGAGCCACAAGCAATCCACGTCGGCTGGCTACGTGTGGCGTTTGCCGGTCCGTGAGGACAAACCCCGGGGGCAATTCCTGCAGGACATCACCCGCAACGTAGTCCGCCATGTGGGCGCGGATGTCGGCAATCCGCTGCCGGTGGTCGGCAGCTCCGAGGTAGGCCTCGGGGAAGACGAGGTGCAGGGTTGACGGGGCCGGACCGATGTGGCGGGCGACATCCTCCCAGTATCCTGGAAAGGAGGTGTGCTGGTCGCAGGCGATGACGGCCCAGGTTTCGGTGGGTATGTCGGCACGCGGCAGAAGTACGCGAGGCGCCTCGAGGGCAATGTCGGGAAAACGCATGCACAGCAAGATGGCCCATGTCTGCCGCCGCCGCCAGCACCGCAGGGAGGGATCTTGTCCGTATTATTATGTCTAGCACGTGTCGTGCAAACTGAACGAGGGAACAGGCAGTGTTGAAGCACAAAAAGAGCCGGCGCCGGCATACGGGCCCATTCCGCGTCATCCACGAGGATGAGGACATCGTCGTCGTGGACAAGGATGCGGGTCTGCTGACGGTGCCGATTCCCAAATCAAACGCGCGCAACCTGAAAGAGCTTCTGGACCGATATCTGGAGAAGCGCAGGGGGCGGGCCCTGCAGGTGCATCGTATCGATCGCTATACCTCGGGCCTCGTGGTCTTTGCGCGCAATCCCGATGCCCGTGAACGATTGGTAACACAGTTCCGGGCACGCACACCGGAGCGTCTGTATCTGGCCATCGTCCGTGGTGTCGTCGAGGCCGACAAGGGCACGTTGCGCCATCAGCTGGACCTTACTCGGGACGGCTTCCGCCAGAAGGTGGTCCCAAGGGGAGGCACAGAGGCGATCACCCATTTTCATGTACGTGAGCGCCTGGAAAACCTCACTCTTGTTGAGGTCCGCCTCGAAACGGGCCTGAAAAACCAGATCCGCGTGCAATTCCAGGCCGCCGGTCACCCGCTGATGGGAGATCGACACTACGAAGGCGCCGAGGCGGGGGAACGGCTGCTGAGTCGGCAGGCCCTGCATGCCTGGCGGCTGTCGTTTCTGCACCCCCGGACAGGCCGTACGGTCGGCTTCGAGTCACCTCTGGCTGCCGATCTGGCCTATCTGTGGAATCGCATGCGCGAGCCGCCGCCACCGCCACCGCCACCGCCACCGGTGAGCAAGGCCCTGCCGGTGGCGCCACCGGTGATCGTGGCGCCGGTCCTGCGGGTGCCAGACATCGAAGAGCCGGACACATGGTGATTTCCGCGCCGCAGATCACCCGCTTCCTGCAGGACGGGGCTGTCACGCTGGATACACCCTTCACAACCGACCAGGTGCAGGCAGCTGCGGCAGTGTTCGACCGGATCGTGCCGGCGGCGCCCCCCGATGCGAAGGGGCAACAGCGATTCCGCACGTCAACGACGTGCAGCTTCTTCGACCCGGAGCTGGTGGACCTGATTCAGCACCCATTCCTGGAAGAGGTCGCCCAGGGCGTACTGGATGCCAAAGATGTGAGATTCCTGCAGACAGCGGCTCTGGCGACCTACCCGCAGCCACCGGGCCCTTTCACCTTCGATCAGCATATCGATCTGCAGTACACCCGTGCCGATCTCGAGGCTTCACCGCGGCGTATCGTCTGCACCTTCTTCCTGTGGCTCAGCGATGTGACGGCGTCCCGGGCGCCCCTGATGTACCGCTCCGGGAGCCATCTGCCGCTGGCCGATTGCTGGCAGAGCCAGCCGGGCCTGCAGCAGCACCTGCCACGGGTTATCGGCATTCCCCTGGCCGACCTGCCAGCACTGGAGTACGGTGACCCGCACCCCTTGCTGGCCCGCGCCGGTCAAGCGACTGTGTTGACGACCGCCATGGTTCACGGCGCCTCGGTCAATCTGGACTCGTCGCCGCGCAAGGCTCTGGTCGTGACCTTCACCGCACGCGGGGTCACGGTTGCCTTGCCACCGGCGCAACAGGACGCCAAAGACGCCTATGAAGCCGGCCTGGCTCTTCAGCTGCGCCCGGAGCGGCGCCACATTCTGGCGGCGTGACGGAAGTCAAACCGCATACCCGCGGTCTGGACAGGTATACATAACCCTGTCTTATTCACGCCTGGGTGAAAGAAGAGCTGTACTTTGGTGCCCCCCGTGGGTAGGTTTCAGAGGGAAACG